>DATLZF010000738.1:0-3204 GCA_035574135.1 Candidatus Methylomirabilota bacterium | reverse complement strand
CTTCCAGTGGCTGCGCACGCCGTATCCCGACGAGCTCTTCAGCCTCACAGCCCGACCGGGGTTTCTGCGCCTCTTTGGTCGCGAGACGCTGGGCAGCCTGTATCGCCAGGCCCTCGTCGCCCGTCGGCAGCAGGCGCATTGTTTCAGCGCAGCCACGGTGGTGGAGTTTGAGCCCGTGCATTTCCAGCAGATGGCCGGGCTGGTTTGCTACTACAACAGCACCAAGTTCCATTACCTCTACCTTTCGCACGACGAGACGGTGGGCAAACACCTGCGTGTGATGTCGTGTGCCCCGGACTCCCCGCAGGCCGATGCCTTCACCCCGCCTGTGGCCATTCCCGCGAGCCGGCCCGTGCACCTGCGAGTGGAAGTGGATTTTGAGCGGATGTACTTCGCCTACCGGGTGGAAGGGGTGGACGCTGAGTGGCGATGGCTGCCGCAGCAATTCGACGCCAGCATTCTCTCCGACGAGTGCGTTGCTCCCGGCCAGGCGCATTTTACCGGCGCCTTCTTCGGCATGGCCTGTCAGGACCTGGCGGGCACCGCGCGTCCCGCTGATTTCGACTTTTTCGAGTATCACGAGCGGGGCTTCGTTGCGAAATGGCTCTGAGGCTGTTGTGAGGGTTGAGGGCAGCGTTCGCGGACTGCCGCCGGCACAGGGAGGGACCGGCATGCGGCCGCCGAGCCGGTGAAGGAAGGGGGCCGCGCGATGCGCCAGGGCGGTGGCCCAGGCGTGGTGCGTCTCATCTTGGGGGGGCTGCCTTGTCCAGGGCCTGACGGCGCGAGTTCAGGCCGGAGGGCGTCGTCTTAAACGGCAGTGGCACGGGGGTCGGCGCTGCGCCACCGAGGATACGGCGCAAGGTGCTTTGCACCGTGGCCGTGTCGTCATCGAAATCGCCATGGCGGCGGGCGGTGCTGGCGTTGTCTTCGTCGGGCTGGAGTCCGTTGGGGGATCGAATCCAGTGCGAATCGGGGCCGAAGCGTAACGGCACGACGTGCGGGTTGGCGTGGCGCACGGCTTCCGGGTCCACGCCGAAGAGCGCGGCCGCGTTGAGGATGAACTTCTCCATTCCGAGCAACGGGGTGCCGTTGCCCCCCGGCCACCGCGCGCGCGCTTCGAGAGCGTGCGCCACCAGGTAAAGCAGGGATTTGTGGTAGATGTTGGCGCAATGATCGTCGCGTTCGGCGCCATCCTTCAGCGTGTAGAGGCCGAACCGGGCGATTCGGCCCGCCTCCAGGGCCGGCAGGTAGTTCTCGCGGAAGAAGTCCAGGGAGCAGGCCGGCGCCCAAAGGGTCAGGGAACAAACTCGGCCCGCCCGAGCGCAGAAGTCCCGGACGAACCGGCCGATGAGAATGCTCCCGGCGCTGTGGGCGGCGAGATGGATTTCCACTTCGGGACGCCGCTCGAGTAGCTCGCGAACGAGCGCCAGCACGAGGCGCGCGCCGCCATCGCCGCGATCGGTGGCCAGTTGCGCGTTCTCCTTCATTTCGCTCCAGATGGGCTGACCCGCGGGGCGCGCCACCAGTTCGAGCGTGTCGTCCAGCCGGTCCAGCAGGAAGTCTTTTGCCGTGTCGAGAGCGCCCTCGGGGCGACGGCGGCTGACGGCGTCTCGGAGCAGATTCCCCAGTGTGCTCCAAAGGTCCGTCTTCCAGATGAAGGCCAGAGGATAAACTTCGTTACGGATCAAGGCAGGCAGGTACTCGGCGACGCGCTGCAGGGCATCGCGTTCCGCCACCAGGCCGCCGTGGGCGTAGAGCAGAAGCCGTGGGCGGGTCCATCCCCGGCTGGTGGTCTCGAAATCGCCGCCGGCCTTCAAGATGCGCCGCACGTCGTCTTCGGTGTTCCCCACCTCACCGGAGCGACGGAGCCGGCCGTCGTTGCCGAGGGCGACCGTGTGCTGCTGCAACCGGGCGCGCCGCACCTCCGCGGAGGGGCCGGCGTCACCGGCCGGGACTCGGCGCACTTGGCGCGGCGGAAGGACGGGCGCTCCCAGCCGCGCCACCCAGACATCGGTGCCGTTCTCCATCCAGTCGTCGTAGGACACGCGGGCGAATCCCCCGCGTCCCCAATCCGTTCCCCACGAGTTCTGAAGCCAGAATCCGTGGGCGTCGTAGCCGACGATGGCGAAAGCATGCCCGCCGGTCCGGGTGGGGTGGCGTTCGATCACGCCATTCCCGCGCACGTTCGCCCAGCCCTCGTGCACGAAGGCGGTGGCGTAGAGGATGCCGACTTCCGCCAGCGCGCTGTGCATGGCCACGAGGTCGCGATGGTTGACGCGAAAGTAGGCGCCCAGCGGTCTTTGGAGCGCATCGAAGGCGCGCTCGGGTGTCAACGTGCCCTCTTGTGCCGGGTCCGCCGCGTAGGGCCAGAGTCTGTCTGAGCACACGCCGTGTTTGTGCCAGCCCTTCATGGCGCCGCGGGCGCTCGAGCCGGAGTAATCTTCGCCTTCCCACTCATCGTACCGCTGCGCCATTTCGTAAAACATCCGGGCGCTGACCCTGGTCTTGTCGGGATGCACCTTGCGTCGGGTGAGGAGAAAGTGGGCAACCGCAGCCAGGCCGAAGCCTGTGCAGGCTCCCTCCCGGCCCTGGTCGAGCACCGGCGGTCGGGAGCGAGACCAGGATTTGAGGTGGCGCTCCAGCGGCCATTCAGTGGGCACTTCCACCAGCGTCGGCTCATACATCTTGTCGCGAAAATCCACGGCGTCGGGCCGGGCGATGAGCGCGAACGACTTTCCCCCTACCTCGAGCGTCGGCCCGCCTGCGCCTGGCCGGGCCGGCTTGACGACACCTCGCGCCCTCTTGGCCGTGGCCGGCGGCGCGTCGGCCGACGAAGATGCCGCGCCGCCATCCAGCGTGATGATCATCACGTTGGCGTCCGTGGCGTCCTTGGCGGCGTCCACAACCCTCCAGCCATTGGCTTTCAGATAGTCGAGATCGGCGTGTTGCTGGCGGTTCCAGTCGTTGTCGGGGCACTGGAAGCGGCGGTGATCGAAGGCGGACATGGCGGGGAGAGGTTAGAGTTTCGACAGCGCATCGAGAAACTCGTGCAGATCGCACCGCGAGCGCACGTCGCCGGAGCGGGATTTGACGCGAAGGGCCGTGACGAACTCATCCGTGGCCTTGCGGGTGTCCTGAACGGCAAGGCCGGCAAGGGAGGTCTTTTGCTGGTCGCTGAGGATCTTGAACTCCGCCCCGCGCTCG
>DATLZF010000737.1:0-3141 GCA_035574135.1 Candidatus Methylomirabilota bacterium | reverse complement strand
CCCGGCGTGATCATCGCGCGGCACGCCCTCTGCTCCGACAAGGGGCTGGTCTGGCCGGCCGGGATCACTGGTGCGCAGAAGAACACCGCCCTGGGGCAACTCAAAGCCCTGGGCATCCTGGTCCGCGAAGGAGCGTAACTCACCATGCTGAATCCCTTTGACCACACCGCCTTCGACATGGCGGCCCTGACCGCCGCCATCAACAAAATCCCGAACCAGTACGGACGCCTGGAGCAGTTGAACCTGATGCCGCCCCAGGGCGTCCGCACCCGCACCATCATCATCGAGGAGATGAGCGGTGTGCTCAACCTGCTGCCCACCCAGCCGGTCGGCGCGCCCGGCACCGTAGGCACGACCGGCAAGCGCAAGGTGCGCTCGTTTGTGATCCCGCACATTCCGCATGACGACGCCGTGCTGCCCGAAGAGGTCCAGGGCATTCGGGCCTTCGGCTCCGAAACGGAGACCGACGCCCTGGCGAACCTGCTCGCGCTCAAGCTCCAGAACATGCGCAACAAGCACGCCATCACTCTGGAGCATCTGCGTATGGGCGCACTCAAGGGCATCATCCTCGACGCCGACGGCTCGACCCTCTACGATCTCTACGCCGAGTTCGGCATTACGCCCAAGACCGTGAACTTCGCACTGACGACGGCGAGCACCGAGGTCCTGACGAAGGTGCTCGAAGTCAAGCGCCACATCGAGGACAACCTCAAGGGTGAGTTTATGACCGGGGTGATGTGCTTGTGCTCTTCGGGCTTCTTCGACGCCCTCACCACGCACACCAAGGTCAAGGAGGCCTACGCGCGCTGGCAGCAAGGCCAAGTGCTATTCAGCGACAATCGCACCGGGTTCACCTTTGGCGGCGTGACGTTTGAGGAGTATCGCGGCCAAGCGACCGATGCGGCGGGCAACGTCCGGAAGTTCATCGCCGACGATGAGGCCCACTTTTTCCCGCTCGGCACCGCCAACACCTTCCGGACCTACTTTGCCCCGGCGGATTTCAACGAAACGGCGAACACCTTGGGCCTGCCGCTCTACGCCAAGCAGGAGCCGCGCAAGTTCGGGCGCGGCACCGACCTCCATACGCAGTCCAATCCCCTGCCCATCTGCCTGCGCCCGGAAGTGCTGGTCAAAGGAACGAAGGTGTAAGCCTTGTCCTGAGCGAAGTCGAAGGAATGGCTGATTGGAAATCCCTGGTCAACGCCCAGGCCGACGCCTGCCTGAAGGCGTTTGGGCGAGATGTTGTCTTTGCGCCCCAACAGACAGGCGTGCCCGCGCCCTTGCGGGCGATCCTCACCCCGGGAGTCGAGGCCGAGGAGACGGACCAGGGAGTGTACATGGGTCTGTTCGCCAAGGCCTCGGCGTTCCCGCAGCCTCCTGCGCGCGGCGATGAGATCACCGTAGACTTGCTCCTCTACAAGATCGTGGACATCAACGCCGACGGCGAGGGCGGCCTGCACCTCCTACTGCGCTTCCACAGGGAGATTATCTGATGGGCCAGAGCGTCCGCATCTGGCAGAAGAAGAAGCTCATCTTCACCGAGCTTAGTTTCCGCCACCAGGACATGGTGAAGATCGGGACCGTGGGCGTGGCCGCCGTGAAGAACCGCCTGGCGGCTGCCCAGGGACCCGAAGACGCCCCGGCCAAACCCCTCACCAAACGCTATGCGATCTTCAAGACGCGCTTGGGCAAGGGCAATCGGCGAAACCTGCGGCTCACCGGCGGGATGCTCGACAACTTCATGCTGCGCACCGTAACGGAGAACTCGGCCAAAGCCGCTCTCACCTCGCGTAAGGAGCGGATCAAGGGTGGGGCCAACCAGAAGATTGAACCCTGGGTCGTGCTCTCGCCGAAGAATCAGGCGGCAGTGAAGGAAGCAGTCCGCCGGGTATTGATGGAGGCCAAGAAGCGCTTGCTGGTGGAAGGCTGGCTGGGAGGAAGGCAGATTTGATCAACCCGGCGGAACTGGTCAACAACTTGGTGGCTCACCTGCGCGATATCCCGGAACTCGTGGCTGAGATGGAAGGGGACCCGGAGCGCATCCGCGCTTATCACTATCGCTACCCGAGCGAGACCAGTATTGCGCTTGCCATCCACACGCTGCCCTCGCCGGGCATCCTGGTTGCCTGGCGAGGAAGCGGGCCGGGGACCCTCGGCGGAGGGGAGGTCTGGAAGCACCGCCTCTCGATGTATCTCAGAGCTGGAGAAAGCCTGGCGGACAATCCGCCTACGGCATACTACCGGCTTTACCGCTTGATTTTGAAGGGCGTGCCGGCCACGCTCGGCGGCGGCCAGCCCCTGAGCCATCTGCGCATCCACCCTTCTTGCGATCCGATGGATACCCCCGAGGTTCTGCCCCAGGTGGACAGCGAGGCGATTGATTACTTTGAAGTCCCGCTGAGCTTCACCGAGTTTGGAGATGAATGAGATGCTCGACAGAGTTTCCAAAGTCTGGCTCAGGCCCCCGAAGGGCGAGCCGGGCGAACCCATCGAGGTAGAGGCTACTCCCGAAATACTGACCCCCTGGATGGTCAAGGGCTGGACGCAATGCTTGCCTGCGCCGAACGCGCAAGCAGGCGAGCCGCCAGTCCATGTTCCGAGTGAGGAGGTAGACGATGCCAGCTAGAATCCGCGAGGCCCTGATTGGTTGGGGCTTCCGTAAACAAACCGATATCGCCACGGCGAACTTGGCCGCCGGAATTTGGCGGTTGGGCAAGCTGAACGCCGAACTTCATACGCCCAAACTCAATACCGAAAACGACGCCGAGGAGCTCGGCAAGGGCCACGAGTTCGCCACCCAGGTCTTCAAGACCTTCTGGGACGTTGGTGGGCGCATTGAAAAGTATCTCTCCTCGGATTTTGCGGCCTGGGTGATGGCCTTCAGCCTTGGCAACGTGGTCAAAAGCGGCCTCGCGCCGAACTTCGTCTATACCTGCACGCCGCAGAACCCGGTCACGAGCGGCATCGAGCTGCCCTACTTCAGCTACATCGAGCAGATCCGGCCCGGGGCCTCCGATGTGCTGGACCGCATGGCCGTGGGCTGCATGATCTCGGGCTGGACGCTGACGGTGGCGAGCGGGCCGGGGCGGGCCAACAGCAAGCTCGTGGTGGATTTCGTCGGCTCCGGCAAGCTCACCGAAC
>DATLZF010000736.1:0-3560 GCA_035574135.1 Candidatus Methylomirabilota bacterium | reverse complement strand
CGTCTGGGTCGGGGGCAACCGCGGCGTGGCTCTTTTCGAGAACGGGCGCAACATCGAGGCCCCCGCCCCGAACGCCCCTTCGCCCCTCGCGGTGCGATGCTTTGCCGAAAGCCCGCGCGACGGCGCGATTTGGGCCGCCGGCGCCCTTGGGCTTTTCCGGCGGGAGCGGGAAATCTGGCAGGAAGTCAAGGGACCCGACGCCAACTCGCTGCGAGAACTGCGGCACGTTTACATCGACCCGGAGGGCACGGTGTGGGTGGCACAAGGGGGCAACGGCTTGCGGCGGCTGCGGGACGGACGCTGGTCTCTGGTGCAAGAGATTCACGGTCTCCCCTCCCGCGAGATGACGTGCATCGTCCCGGATCAAGATGGCCGATGGTGGCTGGGCAGCAAGCGGGGCGTGATGCGCGTCTGGCCGGCCGATTTGAACGCCGTGGCTGACGGGGCGCTGCCGCGACTGCCCGGTGAGGTTCTCACGTTGGCGGATGGCCTGCCCAGTGTCGAGTGCGCCAGCGGATATCAAACGACCGGTTTGTGCGACAGCCAGGGCCGGCTCTGGTTTCCCACGCTCAAAGGGTTGGCCATGATCGATCCACGCCGGATGCGCCTGAACACCAATCCTCCCCCCGTCCGGATCGAGGAGATCCAATTTCGGCACACCGCCCCGGCAACGGTGCCACCGGAGTTTCGACCTGTCGGCAACAACAGGGACCCTCAATTTGCGATAGACCCGTCCGCAACGACTGGCCGGCTGCGCCTGCCGGCCGGCAGTCGCCGCATCGAAATCCACTACGCGGCTCTCAGTTTTTCCGCGCCGGAAAAGGTCCGGTTCGAAACCCGCCTGAAGGGCTCCTCCGCTCCCGAATGGTTGGACGTGGGAACCCGTCGCATCGCCCGCTACCACGATCTGCCCCCGGGGGACTACGAGTTTGAGGTGCGGGCGCGCAACGACCACGGCGTGCCCAGCGCGAGCGCGACCCGACTTTCCTTCGTCGTGTTGCCGTTCTTCTGGCAGACCGCTTGGTTTCGCGTCGCCGTCGGCCTGGCGTTGCTGGGGTTGGGAGGCGCGACCTCCTGGGCACTGAACCGGCGCCGTGTCCAGAAGGCGCTGGACCGCGTTCGACAGGAACGCGCCTTGACTGCTCTCCAAGTCCGCCTGGCCCACGTGCTGGAGAACACCTCCGACATCGTCGGCTTCGCGACTCTGGATCGCAAACCCACCTACCTCAACCTCGCCGGGCGACGGCTCCTGGGCCTGGCCGATGACGCGGATCTGAGCGGCTTCACCACGGAGGACTTCTACACCCCTGCAGCCCATGAACTGATCACCCGCGAGGCGCTGCCCACCGTCAAGGCCACCGGCATCTGGCGGGGTCAGACCGTGGCGCGGACCCTGAACGGAAGGGAGATCCCTCTTCTGCAGGTGATGCTGGCGCACCGGAACGAAGAGGGCCAGATCGAGTTCATCTCCTCCATTGGGCGCGATATCTCCGAACTCCGTCAGGCGCAGGAGGCCCTGCGACAAAGCGAGGCCCGCTACCGCGCCATCGTGGAGGACCACACGGAACTCATCGTCCGTTGGCGCCCGGATGGCACCCGCACGTTCGTCAACGAGGCCGTCAGCCGCTTGCTCGGCCAACCCAAGGAGACGTTGATCGGGACATCGTTCCTTCCCTTGATGAAGGCGGAGGACCAGGCTGCCCTGCGAGAACGCCTCCGGGGCCTGACCCCGGCCACCCCTTCGGCCTCGGGAGAGAACGTCGTGCTCGGCTTCGACGGCCAGCCCCGCTGGATATGCTGGACGGACCGGGGCGTGTTCGACACCGACGGGCGCCTCGTCGAGATCCAATCCATTGGCTTCGATATCACCGCCCGGAAGCAAGCGGAAACCGCCTCGAAGGAGAACGAAGAACGCCTCCGGCTGGCCCTCGACTCGGCCAACATGGGCATCTGGACCTGGGACATTCGCCGCAACCGCGTCGAATGGTCACCACAGGTTTTCTCCATCTTTGGCGTGACTTTGGAATCGTTCGGCGGGACGCTGGAAAGTTTCACCCAGACGGTTTTGCCGGAAGATCGCGATCACGTCGGCCGCGCCATCACGGCCTGCCTCAATCGCGTCACCCCGGAGTACACGACGCAGTTCCGGGTCCGCCGCCCCGACGGGGCGATCCGGTGGGTTGAAACCCGCGGACGGGCCTACTTCGCTCCCAACGGCGAGGCCGAAAGGATGGCCGGAGTGGTGATGGACGTCACCGAACGGGAGGAACAGGCCGAGGCCATCGCCCGGGCCGAACAGAAGTTCCGCGACCTCGTGGAATCGATCAGCGACTGGGTCTGGGAGATCGACACGCAAGCCGTGTGCACCTACTGCAGTCCCAAGGTGCGCGATCTGCTCGGGCTTGAACCGGAGGACATCCTGGGTCGGAGCTTTTTTGAGTTGATGCCGCCCGCCGAGAGCACGCCAGCCAGGCGGTTTTTCGATGCTCTTCACACCAGGGCGCAGCCTTTCGCATCGTGGCAGAACACTTTCCAGCACAAGCACGGGAGGCTGGTCGCCCTGGAAACCAGCGGCGTCCCCATTCTGAACGCCGCCGGCGAGGTGACGGGTTACCGCGGCGTGACGCGCGATGTCACGGAGCGCAAGCGTACCGAGGCGGCGCTGACGGCCATTGTCGCCGGCACCGCCTCGCAGTCTGGTGAAGGGTTCTTTCTCTCCCTGGTCGAGCACCTGGCGAAGGTGCTGGAAGCCAAGTGGGCACTTGTCGGAGAGATCCTGCCGGATCGGCCCGATCGAGTGCGCGTGCTGGGCCACTGGGCAGCCGGCCAGGCGGGACCAACATTCGAGTACGATCTGCCAGGAACCCCGTGTGCCGACGTGGCCCGCAGCCAGTTCTGTTTCTACGCCCGGCATGTGACCCGGAGGTTCCCCCACGACGATCTGCTCAAGCGCATGGGCGCAGAGAGCTACGTGGGCGTGCCCATGAACGATCCCTCGGGCCGAACCATCGGACTGGTGGCCGTGATCCACGACCAGCCGATGGACGCAACCCGCCATGCCGAGCCGCTCCTCCGCACGTTTGCCGCACGGGCGGCCGCCGAATTGCTGCGACTGCGGGTGGAAGCCCAGTTGCGACAATGGAACCTCGAACTCGAAGCGCGCGTGCGCCAGCGCACGGACGAATTGCAGCGCGTCGTCAACCTCATGGCCGGACGCGAAGTGCGAATGGGTGAACTCAAGCGCACCATCCAAGACCTCCAACAGCAACTGCTGAAGGCCGGCTTGAGGCCCGCCGCGAGCGATCCACTCAGAAGCGTGGACGATGCAGCCCTCCCCTGAGCCGGTTCAACCCCGGACGGACTGGCGGCGACACGGCGTCCAGATCAAATCGAGACCCCCAACCGCAGCCCAATTCTGGCTGGCGTCGGCCCGTGCGAAGAGAGTAGCCTGCATTCCGCTGTCAATCCGGACCCGGTCCGAGCGGCTCTTGATGAACCCACAACCATGTGGCGGTGTCCGCCGCATCGCCCCCCCACGAGGAGGGTGGGAGATTGCCGTA
>DATLZF010000735.1:0-4671 GCA_035574135.1 Candidatus Methylomirabilota bacterium | reverse complement strand
GAGGGCGGTGAACTGGCATGAGCGAAACCGTCGTCAGAATTGATGATCTGGTGGTCGGATACCGGACCCGGGAGCTGGGACAGCGGACCAAAACGGCCGTGAACCGGCTGAATTTGCAGGTCCATCGCGGGGAGACGTTTGGCTTCCTCGGCCCGAACGGTGCCGGGAAGACGACCACAATGAACGTGCTGCTGGGGTTCGTCCCGCCTTCGAGCGGAACCGCCCGGCTCTTTGGTGTGGACGTCAGGGAGCCGATTGCCCGCCAGCGCATCGGCTATCTGCCGGAGCTGACCTACTACTACAAGTTTCTGACCGCGGAGGAGATCCTGCGGTTTTACGCCCGCATCTTTCAGATTCCCCGGTCCGTGGCGGAGCCGCGCATTGAGGCCGTGCTCCGGCTGGTCGAACTGGAGTCGGCGCGCCGGCGGCCGCTCAAGACCTACTCCAAGGGTATGCAACAGCGCGTCGGGCTGGCGCAGGCGCTGATCAACGATCCCGACCTCCTCATTCTGGATGAGCCGACCAGCGGGCTTGACCCCCTGGGGCGGATGAAGGTGCGCGAGATCATTCAACGCCTGAAAAACGAAGGGAAAACGGTCTTCTTCTCGTCGCACGAACTGGGCGAGGTGGAAACCGTGTGCGATCGGGTGGCCATTCTGGCCAACGGAACTCTGCGCGCGGAGGGGCGCGTGGACGATCTGCTCCGCGACCACCAGCAGCAGAATTTGGAACAGGTTTTCCTCAAGCTCATCGGTGATCATGAACACTGCCACGATTCCAGCCTCCGCCGTCAGGCTGCCTGACATCGCATTCCTGGCCGCCGCCCGCAAGGCGTGGCATGCCGCCTGGGCCATTGCGGGGGTCGTCATTCGCGAGCTGTGCCGGCGGAAGGATTTTTACGTTCTGTTTGTCCTCACCGCGCTGATCACGCTCGTCATGGGTTCGGTGACGTTCTTCGGCGAGGAGGACGTAGCCCGGTACCTGAAGGAGATCTGCCTGTTCCTCATCTGGGTGTCGTCGCTCGTCATCGCGGTCACCACCACGGCGCGGCAGATTCCGGCCGAACGGGAGAACCGGACGCTCCTGCCCCTGCTGGCCAAGCCCGTGACGCGGTCTCAGCTTCTTCTGGGCAAGTTCCTCGGCTGCTGGCTGGCCACCGGGCTGACGCTGGTCGTCTTCTACCTCTTCTTTGGCGTCGTGGCCGGGACGCGGGAACATGCCTGGCCGGTGCTGAACTATTTCCAGGCCGCCGTGCTGCACTGGTTCATGCTGGGGATCGTCTGCGCGATGACGCTGCTGGGCTCCATCGTGTTCGCCGCGCCCTCGTCGAACAACACCATCACGCTCGTGGTGTGTGTTGGGATTCTTCTGGTCGGCCGCCATCTCAACAAGGTGGCCCTCAGGCTGGACGAGCCGTCTCAGACGCTCCTCTACGCGGTTTACTACGCCATCCCGCATCTGGAGTTCTTCGACGTGCGCGATTTGATCGTGCACAACTGGCCGCTGATTCGTTGGGATATTTGGGCGGCCGCGCTGGGCTATGCGGTCGTGTATGCCGCGCTTTTTCTCGGGCTGGCCTGCCTGGCGTTTCGACGCAAGACCATCTATTAAAGGCTCGGATGACCTCCCCGCTCGGACTGCTGCTGCTCGGCGTCACGGCCTTTGGCCTCGCGACCACCCTCGAGCCGTGGTTCCAGACGTGGGCGGGCAGTCGCACCGCCTCGGGCAGCGCCCTGCAGGTGGCGCTTGGCGACGGCCGCCGGCTCTTTGCCCGGCATGCCTACGCCCGGGCCGACGCCTACTTCCACAACGGCTACTACCCGTCGATCTACGACGGCCACGACGGCTACGAGAAGGCGCATATTGCCGACGGCCTTCACGAATTGGAAGGTGCGAATGGCGCAGAGCGGGAAGCGGATTTTCTTGGCCAGCCGCGGGATTGGATCGAGCGGTTCAGCCGGCATTTTTTCCCCTCGGTGCACCGCCACCTGGGTGAGGCCACATCGTGCCAGCACTGCGAGCACGGCCACGGTGAGAACCATGATCACGGGCACGGCCATGACCAAGACTCGGGCGATCCCGGGCATGCCGGAGGACAGGAGCGCGAGATTCTGCCGTGGCTGCAACTGTCGGCGCGGCTGGACCCGCAGCACATTGAAACCTACGTGGTGGGCGCATTCTGGCTGCGCAAGGCGCTGCAGCGGTCCCACGAAGCGGAACGGCTGCTCCGGGAGGGACTGCAGGCCAACCCCGGCAGCCACGAGATTCTTTTCGAGCTCGGCCGCATTTATTTTGAGGATCGTCAGGACGCCGCCCGCGCTCGCAACGTGTGGGAACTTGCCCTGGCCGGCTGGCGCAAGCATGAACCCGGGCGCAAGGAGCCCAACGAACTGCTGCGCATGCAGTTGCTTGGCAACCTCGCCCGCCTGGAGGAACAGGCGGGCAATGTGACCCGGGCGCTGGAGTATCTGGAGGAACTGCTCACCGTGTCGCCCAGCAAGGACGCGGTGCGGAAGTGGATCGACGATTTGCGCGCGAAGGCGCCGCAGCCGTAGCCGGTGCCCTCAGGCCAGCAAGCCGTGCACGACCTCGCCGTGCACATCCGTGAGCCGGTAATCCCGCCCTTGGAAGCGATAGGTCAACCGCGTGTGCTCGAGGCCGAAGCAGTGGAGGATGGTGGCCTGGAGGTCGTGGACGTGCACGGGGTCCTTGACCACGTGGTAACCGAGTTCATCCGTCTCGCCGTAGGTGAGCCCCGGCTTGATGCCACCCCCGGCCATCCAGATGGAGAAGGCGTGCGGGTGATGGTCCCGGCCCAGGAACTTCGAGCCGTTGCGTTCCTCGTTCATCGGGGTGCGCCCGAATTCTCCTCCCCAGATCACCAGCGTATCGTCCAGCATCCCGCGCTGTTTGAGGTCCTTGATCAGTGCGGCGCTGGCCTGGTCCGTCTGCTTGCACTGGCGGCCCAAGCCGTTGAACAGGTCATTGCCCTCGCTCTCGCCGTGCTGGTCCCAACCCCAGTGGAAAAGCTGCACAAAGCGCGTGCCCCGTTCCAACAGCCGCCGGGCCAGCAGGCAGTTGTTGGCAAATGACACTTTCCCGGGCTCGATGCCGTAAAGGTCCTTGACCGACTGCGGCTCGCTCGAGATGTCCATCAACTCCGGCACGCTGGTCTGCATCCGGTAGGCCAGCTCGTACTGGGCGATGCGCGTCAGTGTTTCCGGATCCCCCACCTGCGCGAGTTGCATTTCGTTCAGGTCCTTGAGTGCATCCAGCGATCGGCGTCGCGTCGCCCGGTCCATGCCCGGGGGGTTGGAGACGTAGAGGACGGGATCGCCCTGCGAGCGGCACTGAACGCCCTGATAAACCGTGGGCAGGAATCCGCTGCCCCAGAGGGAGGCACCGCCATCGGGGGTTTTGCCGCCTGACACGAGCACGACGAACGCCGGCAGGTCCTGGCTCGGGTTGCCCAGCCCGTAGGTGAGCCACGCGCCCATGCCGGGCCGCCCCTGCCGCGGCGCGCCGGTGTGCAGGAACAACTGGGCCGGTGCGTGATTGAACTGGGAAGTGTGCATCGACTTCACCACGGCGATGTCGTCCGCCACCGTGGCCAGGTGCGGCAGCAGGTGCGACAGTTCGAGGCCGCACTGCCCATGCCTGGCGAACCGGTGCGGCGTTCCCAGCATTTTTGGAACCCCCTTGATGAACGCAAACCGCTCCTTCTTGTAGATGGACTCGGGGCACGGCTGGTTGTTCAGCTCGATCAGCTTCGGCTTGTAGTCGAACAAGTCCAGCGACGACGGCGCGCCCGCCATGTGCAGATAGATGGCCCGGCGGGCCCGGGGCGCAAAGTGCGGCGGCCGGGGTGCCAGGGGATCTTCGGGCGCCCGTCCGGCCACGGCGCCGGTGGCGAACAGGCGCTCGTTCAGCAACGTCCCCAGCGCGAGCGATCCGAGCCCCACGGCGCCGCGGCCGAAGAATTGGCGGCGGGTGATCGTGCGCAGGGCCTGGTCTTGAATCTCACGGGCAATGGCGTTCATACGGGGAATTCAGTGAGGAGCCGATGCGTGTCGGGGAGAGGGGAGGGCGCGGGGCGCCCCGCGCTCAGCCGTGCCGTGGGGAGCCGGTGCGGAGCGATCTGCGCCGGAGTCGGGATGTGTCGCGCGCCGTTCATCCTTTGGTCATCATCTCGTCCAGGTTCAGCAGCACGTTCGCCACAACGGTCCAGGCGGCCAGTTCGGCGAGATTCAGCCCGGCCGGGGCCGGACCCAGTTCGCTGGTGGCCAACTGCTCGGCGGCCCTGGGGTTTTGCTCGAAGTTCAGGCGTTCGCGCTCGTAAAGCCTGGCCAGCCGTTGCTGTTCGTCCGGCCGGGGCGCCCGGGCCAGGCAGGTGCGGAAGGCGAATTGGACGCGCCGTTCCACGTCGCGCTCCGGTCGCGCTGCGATCTTCCGCGCCAGGGCCTGGGCGCACTCCACGTAGGCCGGGTCGTTCAGGATGTTCAGCGCCTGCAACGGCGTGTTGCTGCGTGAGCGCTTCAAGACGCAGAACTCCCGGCTGGGCGCGTCGAAGGTGGTCATGGCCGGGTGCGGATTCGACCGGCGCCAGAACGTGTAAAGTCCGCGCCGGTACTTGTCCTCGCCCTGGCTGGTCTCCCACTTGTCGCCGCTATA
>DATLZF010000734.1:0-4085 GCA_035574135.1 Candidatus Methylomirabilota bacterium | reverse complement strand
CCGCCTGCGCCGGGTGCAGAGGCGCGAGCAACAGGCGGCGCTGGCCGCCGAGCGGCAAAGAATCGTGCGGGATCTCCACGACAGTCTCGGCGCCAACCTCACCCGGCTCACCCTGTTGGCCGAACTGGCCGAACAGGAGTCCCCCACGGAAACTCCGGCACGCCAACCGCGTAACCTGGTCGAGGCAGCCCACCGCACGACACAGTCACTCAAGGAATTTCTCTGGGCCACCCAGCCGTTGGACGAATCGTTGGACGGCCTGCTCGCCCGGATCTGCCAGATCGCGGAGGAACTCATGGGTGCAGCCTCCATCCGCTGCCGCCTCGACCTGCCGGTTCAGTTGCCGAGCGTCACTGTTGGGCCGGTGGCGCGCAAGAACATCGCCCTCGCCACCACCGAAGCCCTGAACAACATCGCCCGTCATTCCGGTGCCACTGGCCTCTGGATTCGCGCACGCTGGGAGGATGGCGCGCTGCTCCTGCAGATCGAGGACGACGGGCGAGGATTCGATCCCGCAAGGCCGGGCTGCGGGCGCGGCCTGGGTCACATGCGGGCGCGCATCCGGGAGGCGGGTGGAGAATTCCAGTTGGAGAGCCAACCCGGCCACGGTACAAGCCTCCGCATTCGTGTGCCCTTTCACGCGCTCGTCCAATGATGGAGCCTCCCCATAAGCAACCGGCACCCATCCGCGTGACCGTCGTCGAGGACGCCGCCGACTACAGGGCGCATTTGGTGGCGCTGGTGGGCGGCTCGGGGAGATTCGCCTGCGTGGGAGCCCACCCTTCGGCCGAATCGGCTCTCAAGCACCTGTCATGCGAAAAACCCGACGTATTGCTCCTCGATTTGGAACTGCCGGGGATGGCGGGCGAGGATTCGATCGGCCTGCTCAAACAAAAACTGCCGACGTCGGAGATTATCGTCCTCACTCTGCACGATGAGCCGGCCCGCATTTTCAAGGCACTGCAAGCCGGCGCCACGGGTTATCTGGTCAAACCCATACCGCCGGCGCGCCTGCTGGAGGCCATCCTCGAAGTCAAGGCAGGGGGCGCGCCCATGAGCAGCCCGGTCGCGCGCTTGGTCCTGCGGGACTTCCACCAACGGGGCAGGACCGCGCGGGCGCTGGCGACCCTCACGCCGCGGGAGTCGCAGATTCTTGAGCTGCTTTCCGCCGGACATTCCTCCAAGGAGATCGCCGACCAACTGACCATCAGCGTCCGCACGGTCAGCACCCACCTGCACCACATCTACGAAAAACTTCACGTCGCCTCACGCTCGCAGGCAGTGGCCAGGTTTTTCCGCCACTGATCGACCGAGAGCGAAGTCGGCGGTTTTGGGCCTGACCCGGTTTTCGGCGCCCCTGCGTCAAACGATGCAGAATACCGTTCCCTTCACCCGCTCAAGGGGGATTTCTGCATACTTCGACGGATAGGCGGCCCGCACGGGCGTTTCGTACAAACGAGGCGTTCACAACTCCATGGACAAGGACCTGCCAATTCTTTGCGGACGCCTCGCCGGGGCAGTGGCAATCCCGGAGGCGACACCAGACGCAAGCACGCCGCTGGCTCAACCCCTCGCGCTCGCGTCGCCGCTCAGAAACTCACGAAAGGACGCACCACGTTTCACCCCCCTGCCCCATCGACCATGAAACCTTCCGCTCCAATCCCGTTGACCCCTCGTTCGCGCCGGCTCTCCCGGCCACGCCTGACCACGTTGAAGTCGGGCGGCAACCGGCGCACCATTCTCCTCGCCCTGGTGGCCGGCCTCGTCGCCACCCTGCCTTGTGCGCAAGCGGCGGTGTCCTGCGCCGAAGCGTCCGCCAACCTTGTCGCCTGGTGGCCTGCCGAGGATCACAGCTACGACATCATTGGGGAACGTCTCGCCGTGCTGCAAGGGGACGCCACTTACACCGTCGGCCACATCGGCCAGGGCTTCTTGTTCGGCGGCGCGGGTGGCCGGGTGCGCGTGCTCGAACACCAGTCCACCGACCTCAGCCGGCTGGCGCGCTGGACCATCGAGGGCTGGGTTCGCCCCGCCAGCTTCAACAATGCGCAATACCCGACGATCTACTCCGAGGGCAACCGCATCGTCACACTCGGCCTCCAGAACGGCACCGGCCGGCTCGAATCGTGGGTGAACAACGACAGCAACCGTCGCCTCGTCAGCACCAACGCGCTGACCCTCGACGCCTGGAACCACGTCGCGCTCGTGTACGACGGCACCCGCCGTTACCTCTATCTCAACGGCGTCCTGACCGGGAGCACCAACACCTTGCCCATCACCGACGACAGCGCGGGCGCGGCCATCGGGCAATCCACGGCGAACGACTCGACCACGGTCTTCCAGGGCGCAGTGGATGAACTCAGCCTCTATAACACCAACCTGACAGCCGCGCAGATCGCCGCCATCCACGCTGCGGGCGCCGCCGGCAAATGCTTCGGTGACTCGATGGCCCCGCAATTCGTCCTCGACCCCGTGAGCCAGAATGGATTCCTTGGCGGCACGGTGACCCTCACCGCGCTGGCGGCGGGCTGTCCGGTCATCGGTTACCAGTGGCTCTTCAACGGAACGCCCCTCGACGGGGCCGCAAGTTACTCACTCACGCTCTCGAACCTGACCTTTGCGCACGCCGGCGGCTACGCCCTTCGCGCCATAAATCCCTACGGCTCCACCACCAGCGCCGTGGCGCAGGTTGTCGTTCCCTGGTGCACCGCCCCACCCACCAACCTCGTGGCCTGGTGGCCGGCCGACGGCAGCGGAGTGGACGCCGTGGATCACCACGATGGCGCCGTGTGGGGCGGCACCACCTACGGCCCCGGCGTGGCCGGCTCGGCCTTTTCGTTCAACGGCACCGACGCCTACGCGGCCGTGCCCGACGCGCCCGAACTCAGCCCCCACGTCGGCACCAATGGCGAGATGAGCGTGGAGGTCTGGGTGAAGCTGGATCAGTTGCCGCAAGCGGACGCCGTCACCGGACAGGGCCGGCGCGTTGCGCTGGCCAAGGGCAGTCCGGGACAATGGGAGTACGGCTTGAGCATTACCACGGCGGGAATCCCCGAATTTTACGCCTGGACTTCGGCGGGGTCTGTGGTGGCTGGCGTCACTGGCGGCCAGATTCTCACCGGCCAATGGCATCATGTCGTCGCCACGCTCCAAAAAGGCGATGCGCTCAAGCTCTATCAAGACGGCCTTCTCGTGGGCACCAGCACCAACTTCACCGGCGACACGGCCGACGGAAACTCGCCGCTCTACCTCGGCCGGCGCGGCGATGCTCAGTTCCTGAAAGGTTGGGTCGATGAAGCCGCGCTCTACAGTCGCGCCCTGACTGCCGCCGAAGTGACCGCCCTCTACGCCGCCGACGGCTCCGGCAAATGCTCCGGCGCGCCCAGTCCCGCCCCGTGGTTCACGCGCCAGCCGGAGAACCAGACCGGCTACCTCCTGCTCGGCGCCGGCCTCGCCGCCTTCGCCAACGGGACGCCCCGCCCCAGCTACCAATGGTACCGAAGCAACGCCACCGAATGGGTCGAAGTGCCCGGCCAGACCAACGGCACCCTCGTGTTCACCAACCTCTCCGAGGACATCGAAGGCAACTACCGCGTCGTCGCCGCCAACCCACGAGGTTCCATCACCAGCGAGTCGGCTTACCTGAAGGCAGTGCTCCACGACATCCTCACCGGAGGCGACAGCTTCGAGAAGGGATGGAATGGGTGGATCACCGATTGCAGCCCTAGTGTCTGGGAGGTTGGGGTCGCGCAGAGTGGGCCAGGAACAGCTCATCACGGGACAACCCTGGCTGCGACAGTCTTGGGCGGAAACTACCCACGGTACGCTAACTGTCGGCTGCTCAGCCCGCCCTTGGTCGTTCCTCCGGCGTCCGAGAACCCGCGCTTGCGCTTCTGGCACTGGTATTCCATCTGGGGTGGAGATGCCGGCTATGTGGAGGTCAGGGTCGCCGGCAGCGCCGACTGGGTGAAAATCTCACCCGACTTCACCCAAAGCAGCGGCGCTTGGACGCGACCGTCGCTCGACCTGAGCGCTTACGCCGACCAGACGATCCAGATCGCCTTCCACTTCGTTGACGACGGCGG
>DATLZF010000733.1:0-2856 GCA_035574135.1 Candidatus Methylomirabilota bacterium | reverse complement strand
GATTCATGCCAACATGGTCGGGCCCGGGAGACGGAACACCAGCCCGAAGTTGGCGCGCGCCGGCTAGAATTCCACCTGCATGCCGAGCTCGACGACTCGGTTGGCCGGCAGGTTGAAGAAGGCCGTCGCCGGCTGGGCATTGCGGGCCAGAAAGGCGAACAACCGCTCCCGCCACAACGCCATGCCCGGCCGGGCCGAAGGGATGATCGTCTCGCGCGACAGGAAGAACGTCGTCTCGGACTCGCGCAGTTCCAGCCCCTGTGGCGCGCAGGCAGCGAGGATCTCGCCGATCGTCACCCGCTCCATGAAGCCGCAGCGGCCCACCACGCGATAGAGGCCGTGGCCGAGCGACTCCACGCGGACGCGCTGTTCATCGCGCACATGGGGCGTCTCGGCCACCGAGACGTTGAGGATGACAGCGCGTTCGTGGAGCACGCGATTGTGCTTGAGGTTGTGCAGCAAGGCCAACGGCGTGCCGCCCGGATTGCCGCTCATGAAAACGGCCGTGCCCTTGACCCGGAGCGGCGGATCCACAGCGAGGCTTTGCACGAACCCATCCAGTGGCAACGAACTGGCCGCCAGCCGCTGGCCGAGCAACCGACGGCCCGTTTTCCACGTCGTCATCACGGTAAACAGGGCCGCCCCCACCACCAGTGGGAACCAGCCGCCGTGGGCGATCTTCACCACGTTGGCACCAAAGAAGGAAAGTTCCAGCAGCAGAAATGCGCCGCACAACATCGCCGCTTTCGCCGCGCTCCAATGCCACAGCTTCCGCGCCGCGAACCCAAATAGAACGGTGGTACTGATCATCGCCAGCGTGGCGGCAATGCCATACGCGGCCGCCAGACGACTGGAGGTCTGAAACCCGAGCACCAAGGCCACACACGCGAGCATCAAGAGCCAATTGACCAGCGGCAGGTAGATCTGCCCGCGCGAGTGCGCCGAGGTATGGCGGATTTCCATGCGCGGCAGATACCCGAGCTGGATGGCCTGCATCGAAATCGAGAACGCGCCCGAGATCAGCGCTTGCGAGGCGATGACGGCGGCCACGGTGGCCAGCCCCACCAACGGATACAGCGCCCAGGCCGGAGCCAGCTTGTAAAACGGATTCACCGCCGAGGACGGATCGCGCAACAGCAGCGCTCCTTGCCCCAAGTAGTTCAGCATCAGAGCCGGGAAGACCACACAGAACCATGCTCGCCGGATGGGCCGCGCGCCAAAGTGGCCCAGGTCCGCGTAGAGCGCCTCCGCCCCCGTCACCGCGAGAAACACGGCGCCCATGATCAAGAAAGCCGGCATCCCGTTCCCCGCCAGGAAGGCCGCGGCATGGTGCGGACTGAGGGCGCTCAACACCTCCGGCGCCCTGGCAATGCCCCGCAATCCCAGCGCCGCCAATGTCACAAACCAAACCAGGGTCACAGGGCCAAATGCCCGGCCCATGTTTCCGGTGCCAAATCGTTGCACCGAGAATAGCGCCAGAAACACCAGCAACGTCAGCGGCACCACATAGGGCGAGAACATGGGCGTCGCCACCTCCAGACCCTCGATGGCGCCGAGCACAGTGACGCATGGGGTCAGCATGCCCTCGCCGTAGAGCACGGCCGCGCCGAACACGCCCAGGCCCAGCAGGAAGGCCCGCCGCCCCGCCGCCCGCTCATCCCCAAAAGCCAGGGCGAGAAGGGAAAGCACACCGCCTTCGCCCCGGTTGTCCGCGCGGAGAACGAAGCCCAGATACTTCACGCTCACAATGGCCGTGAGCGACCAGAAGATCAGGGACAACACGCCCAGCACGTTGGCAGGCGTGACCCCCACCGCATGGGCACCATGAAAGCACTCCCGCAGAGCGTAGAGCGGGCTGGTGCCAATGTCGCCATACACGACGCCCAGCGCCCCGACCACCAACCCGAGCATCCGCTTGGAACCTGTTTCAGTCGCCATCACATTCAGACACCGGGCTCGATCCGGCCCGCGAGAGCACCGGTGGGAACGCCCGCAGGCGAATCCCAACGGCACTGCTTTCCATTTTCCGCAGGGAGACTTTGAGGAGTTGCGCCGCAACTCTTGAAGTTCGCCCTTCCAAACGCCGGCGAGGTTAGCTGACGGGCTGGGTCTTGAAAGTGACCCCGGCGACCGGTTGCCCGGAGCCGTTGGCCCCGGCCTCGCGACCGCGTCGAGAGGCAATGGGTTCCCCGCGTCCGGCCCTGGGAACGGCGCCGAACTTAGGCTGCGAGCAGAGGGAAGCAGGGGGCGGCCTTCCTGTCAACCGCCCCGGCGCCAAGGAATGTCATCAGCGGAGGCGGTCACTGCCAGACAATGCAAGCGTCGAATGCCGCCCCGCTGCCCGGCTTGGCCGGGCGCCACCCCACGGCCCATCGGGCTGCCGGAACTCCTCACGGCTCCTCCCGATCGCGCCCGATCCCCGGCGCCCGCCGCCCATGGCCAGCCGGGGCGGGCGGTTGGCTTGGAAGCCGGAGGTGCCGGTGCTCCAAAACCAGTGACGGCCCGGTCGATTGGATTGCCAAAGCCTCCGCGAGCCTCGGTCAGGCGCGTTACCCTCGGGGAGCAATCCGGAGGGAATTCATCAGGCTCGTCCAAGCGTGGCGGGTTCGAGACAGCGCCTCTCTCGAAGTCATCAGAGTGATCTCAGCAAACCCTCCGTCGAACGGCACGCAGCACACTTGGATCAGGGTCTGGCCAAAGCCTTCGGTCCCCTGACTGAAGACAAGACCGAGACCCCGACCCGCCGGCGTGTAACAGGGGAATTCCTCCTGCAACGCGACGTGGGCATGCCGCGCGAGGATATCTTGGCGGAGGCGGGCCAGAGGCGGGGAGCCGGCCGCCGCACTGGCCTGGATC
>DATLZF010000732.1:0-9071 GCA_035574135.1 Candidatus Methylomirabilota bacterium | reverse complement strand
AGGAATTCGGGATGCGGATTTCGGTGATGATCTCGTTGGCGGCCAGGGTGGTGTGCCGCTGGGATTCGTCGCGCGGAGCTTGAAACAGTTGGCCCACCTCCATGACACGGGTCTTGCCCCCCGGGCGGGCCACGGTGAGTTCCGCGTTCAGGGCCACGAGGACAGGCCCGAGGCGGGACGGGCTGACGTAGAGTGCCGGACCGTTGGTGCCGAAGATGGCGTGGTAGCGGTTGTCTCCGGTGCGCACCAGCGAGGTGTCGCCGTGGCGGGCGAGCAGCCCGTGGCCGTTGCGGTAATACCAGCAACGGGGGCGCTGACACAGATCGCCGCCCACCGTGCCGACGGCCAGCAACTGGGGACTGCCAATGCCATCGATGGCCGAGATCAGCGCGGGAAACCGCCTGCGGATCTCCTTGTGTGCCCTGATCTCGGCGAGCGGGGTCATGGCCCCGAGGGTCACGCCGTCCCGTCCGGAGCGGATGCCGCGCAAAGCGCGGATGTTTTTCAAACTCACCAGGCGGTCCGGAGCGGTGAGACCCTGTTTGAGGCAGGTGACCAGGTCGGTGCCGCCGGCGAGTACTTCCGTTTCGCCCCAGCGTTCGCTCAAAAGCGCGAGGGCGTCCTCGAGGTCCTTGGGGGCGGCGTAGGCAAAGGGTTTCATCAGGCCACTCCTCCTTTCTCTGCCAGGGCGGTAAGCACGCGGTCCGGGGTCAACGGCAGGTTGGGGACGCGAGTGCCGATGGCGTTGGCGACTGCGTTGGAGATGGCGGCGGCGGGGGAGATTACAGGCGGTTCGCCCAGGCCGATCACGCCGCGTTCGTCGTAGCCCTTGCCGGTCATCATGTGCACGGTCAGTTTCCCGACATCCTTGATGCCGGCCAGCCGGTAGAACTCCATGTCGGCATTTAGCATGCGTCCCGTGGTGGCGTCGTAAACAGCCTCTTCGTAGAGGGCGGAGGTGATGCCCATGATCATGGCGCCGTACACCTGGCTCTCGGCGAGTTTGAGGTCGATGATGAGGCCGCAGTCCTGCACGGCCACCAGTTCGTTCATGGTCACCACCCCGGTTTCGATGTCCACGGACACGTCGGCGATCTGCACGCCGCCGACGCCCTGGCTGGTGAAGCCGGCTTTTTCGCTTTCGCCCCGGATGCTGACACCGCGCCGGGTGATGGGCGAGACGCCGAGCAGGGCGCAGGCGTGTTTCCACGCGAGCTTGTTGGCCGGGCGGCCGATCTGGCGCACCTCGCCGCCGACGGCTTCGAGTTGATCCGGGGTGACGCCGAGTTTGGGGGCCACCACGTCGAACAGTGCGTTGAGGGCCGCGGTGGCGGCCTTGCGCGAGGCGGTGGAGATGCCTCCGATGGTCGTGCTGCCGCCCGAAGCGCCGGAGACGGGATAGTCACTGCGGCCGATCTGCACGTGGACCGCTTCCAAGGGCAGGCCCAGCGTGTCCGCGACCACGATGCCGAGGCAGGTGCGGGTGCCGACGCCAAGATCCTGCGTGCCCATGCGGGTCTCGACGGAACCATCGGGGTTGATGGTGACGTCGCATTCCGAGTCGTGGCCCAGGCCGCCCCAGGTGTGCAGGGAAACGCCCAAGCCCCGCTTGATGGGACCGGGCGTGCGATCACCGCGCGGGTGGGCCTTCTCACGGTATTTGATCAGGTCCGCCGCGATCTTGAACTCTTCGGTGTAAACTGCCGGCCGGTCGGTGAATTGGACGTTCCTGAGGAAGAAGTCGAGTTCATCCATCCCCATCTTGGCGGCGAGATCGGCGTAGGCGCACATCGTCAGCACGCAGTTCTGGGGATGATTGGGCGCTCGCCAGGCCCGGGCGCTGCCACGGTGGGTCTGAATTCGTTTCCCGACGACGCGGAAGTTGGGCACCTTGAACACATAGGGCATCTGGGTGGGAATCGACCCGCCCATGCCCGAAGTGCCCCAAATCTCGGCGTCGAGGGCTGTGACGGTGCCGTCGCTGGCGGCCCCGATCTTGATGTTGGCAAACGCGGAGGGCCGGCTGCCGGCGGTCGCCAGTTCGAGGTCGCGGTCAAGCATGAGTTTGACCGGCCTGCCGGTCTGTTTGGCGAGAATGGCGCCAATGGCGCCCCAGCGGTCAAAGTTGAACTTCGACCCGAACCCGCCGCCCATGTATTGGCAATCCACCCGGATGCGGTTCTGGTCCACTCCCGCAGCTTCGCCGAGGCCGGTCGAGTACTTGGAGACGTTCTGAGTTGAGGGCCAGACGAGCAGGTCACCGTCTTTCATCTCGGTGACCTGTCCATGCGGTTCAAGACAGCAGTGGGTGATGACCGGCACGCCGTAGAAGCCCTGCACGGTGGTGTGGGCTTTCTTGAGCGCGTCCTCGACGTCGCCCTGCGTCCGTTGGGAGGGGCGATCCTTGGAGAGATCGGCCTTGTGATCGACGACCTGGTGTTCGAGGACTTCGTATTGGACCATGACCCGCGATGCCGCTTCGGTGGCGATTTCTTCGGTTTCGGCGGCCACGACGGCGACCAGTGCGCCGACGTAGTTAACCTCCTTGCCGATCATCTCGGGATCCTTCCAGACCGCGCGGACGCCGGCCATGTCCTCGGCCGGCTTGGTGTCGATGGCCAGCACTTTGGCATGGGCGTGGGGGGAGGCGACGATCTTCGCGTAAAGCATCCCTGGGCGATTGATGTCGTAGGCATAGCGGGCCGCGCCGGTGGTTTTGGCCGGTCCGTCCAGGCGGGAGATGCGTTTGCCAATGAGGCTGCGGCGGGCGGCCGCCCATTCTGCTTTGGCCATAATCAGCTCCTCCCTCCGGTTTTGGCAGCGTCAACCACGGCGAGAATCATGCCGGCATAGGTGCCGCAACGGCACAGGTTGCCGCCGAGGCCGGCGCGGACTTCCTCGATGGTGGCGTTGGGATTCTGGCGCACGAAGGCGGTGGCAGCGGTGACGAACCCCGGCGTGCAGAAGCCGCATTGCTGGGCGTCGTGCTCGACAAAGGCCTTTTGGACGGCGCTCAGCTTCTCCGGCGTGCCGAGGCCTTCGACCGTCGTAACCGTCCGGCCCTCGGCCTCGAGGGCCAACATGCAGCAGGCATAGACGGGCTGGCCATCGACCAGCACGGTGCAGGCGCCGCAGGTGCCGCGGTCGCAAACCTTCTTGGGCCCGGTCAGGTCCAACCGGTTGCGCAACGCGTCCAAAAGCGTCACCCTCGGTTCCACGCTCAACGAGCGTGTGGCGCCATTGACTTTCAGAGTAAGGGGAACCTCGCCGGGGCCTCGGAGGTCCGGGTTTCGCGTGGCCGCCTCGGCCACGGGGGTGACCGTGGAGACGATGCCAGTCGCGGCAGTACCCAGCCCCAGACCTTTGAGGAACCCACGCCGAGAAACACCTGAGGAGGAGGGATCGTGTTCTGCCGACATGGTCGCCTTTCGTTGACTCCATTCATCGGCGCGGGACCGACCTGATCGACGAATCCGGGCGGCCATGCCTGCGCGCGATCTTGGATTAGGTAATGCCGTTTTAGAGGTGGACAGACTGCCGCGCAAGCCTTTTGTCCGAGACGTTTCCGCTCCTTGGGGCTCTCGGTTGAGTCGCCGGCTCGGCGTGGAATCTCTGGCGGCTCGCCCGGGGTGTGTGGCGCCGGCTTCCCGATCGCCTCGTTTCCGCGGCCCGCCTGGGGAGGGGCATGGCACGACGCGCGTCGGCGCCCTTCGCCCGGGGCGATGTCCGAACGCCGGTCAAAATCAAAAGGGTGCGGCGGCCCCCTCGCCAGCGGCCCCGGGGCGGGGTGCGCGGCGCGGCATGCCGTTGCGGCCTGTGGGGGTGGGGCGTGGGGTGGGACGGCCGAGGAAAAGCTCGCAACCCCAGCAGGTTCTCGGTTATTAATTCCCCTTGGATAGCCATGTCCACCGGTTTGGATCCAGATGCGGCGCTCATGCTGCGCGTCAAGGGAGGCGACGCGCAAGCCTTCGAGGCCTTGGTGGAGAAGTACAAACAGCCGGTCATGAACCTGATCTACCGAACGGTGCCGGATGCGACCGAAGCGGAAGATTTGACCCAGCATGTGTTCCTACAAGTGTTCAAGTCGGCCCACCGCTATGAGGTTTCGGCGAAGTTCTCGACCTGGCTCTTCACGATCGCGCGGAATCTCTCCCTCAACGAGATTCGCCGGCGGTCCCGACATCCGGCGGACTCGCTTGACGAGATGTCCGCCGAGAACGACGACCAGCCTGTGCGCCAAGCGGAGGATAGCCGGGCGTTCTCCGCCCCGGATCTCGTGCTTCAAGGTGAGTTGGTGGAGAAGATCGAGTCCGCTTTGGCGGATCTGCCGGAAAAGCAACGGACCGCCATCTTGCTCTGTCGGGAGGAGGATGTCTCGTACGAGGAAATCGCCGCCGTGCTCGGCTGTTCGTTGTCAGCCACCAAGTCACTGATCCACCGGGGTCGTGAAACCCTCAAGCAGAAGCTCAAACCCTATCTGCGCACCGGCGTGTGGAACGCGGGAGCCCGCGGCTAGCAACTTTGATCGTGAAACGGTTTTAACTCCATGAGCAAGCGCATGAACGAAGCTGACTTGAATCCACTGCGCGACGCGGTGTGGCGGCGGAAGCTATCCCCGGCGGAAGAGAGCCGCCTCCAGTCGTACCTGGCCGCCCGTCCCGAGGCTCAACTGGAATGGGAGGATGAACTGGCGCTGACCCAGGCGCTGGCCAGTCTGCCCCAAGCGCCCCTGTCCTCGAATTTCACCGCGCAGGTGATGCATCAAATCACCCGCGAACAGCGCGCTGCGGACGGGGCAACGGGGAGAGGCAGCCTTTGGCCGGACTGGCTTCGCCGATGGGCACCGCGGTTGGGGTGGGCTGGGCTGGTGCTCCTGGCCGCAGCCACCGGCTTCCTCTATCACCAGAACTCCAGCCAGAGGGAATTCGCTCAGAATGTGGCCGCGGTTCCCAGCCTGGCCGCCGTACCGGGGCCGGACATCCTGCGGGAGTTCGACGCCATCAACCAGCTTCGTCACGCCACCGCGGCCAGTGACGATGCCTTGATTGAGTATCTGCGATGAAGCCGCCTTCGCCCCGCCGGACCGCCGAGATGATGCTGGTGGCGTGGTTGGTCGCTGCTGCCCTTCCTGCGTGGGGGCAACCGGCCGGTGCCGCCACCAAGGCCGTGCCCACCAATGTGCCCGTCATGCGCATGTCGCTGCCGCCTTCGCCGCTGGGGCTGGTGCGCCAGATTCTGGCCATGACTCCGGACCAACGGCAAAAGTACCTGAGCGAGAAAAATCCCCGGCACCGGAAGTTCCTTGAGGCCAAACTGGCTGAATTCGACCAGCTCAGCCCGGAGGAGCGGGAAGCCCGGCTCCAGTCGCTGCAGTTGCGACATTACCTATCCCTGCTCATCCGGCTGCCGGCCACCAATCGCCAGGCCGTGCTCGCCTCCGTGCCAGAGGCGGACCGCGCCCTGATTCAGGAACGCCTCAAGCT
Organism: Candidatus Methylomirabilota bacterium; assembly: GCA_035574135.1. Classification (GTDB taxonomy): domain Bacteria; phylum Verrucomicrobiota; class Verrucomicrobiia; order Limisphaerales; family DATLZF01; genus DATLZF01. The sequence continues at coordinate 3,588 of DATLZF010000732.1, read as the reverse complement.
TTGGGATCAAATCCGACCGGAACAACAGAAGCTTTTCCTGGAGCACGAGGCGGCGGTGCGACGCCAGGTCACCGAGGACAGCGCCACGCCGCAGGACCCGGTTTTGCGGGCCTACACGCCGATGGACGTGGCGCAGATGCAACGGCAATGGAACGCCTGGAATGAGTTGCCGCCGGAGAAGCGAAGCGAAATCCAGGCACAGTTTCACCAGTTTTTCTCCATGCCGCCGGCCAAGAAAGAGCGCACCCTCGAGGCGCTGGATGACCGCAAGCGCGATGCCCTGATCGTGTTGGATCGGTTGCCCAAGGAGGAGCGCGACCAGTGCCTCCAAGGGTTTCAGAAGTTCGCCGAACTTACGCCGGAGGAACGGCATGAATTCCTCAAAGCGGCGGCTTCGTGGAAGAAGATGAGCGAGTCGCAGCGCCAGGCCTGGAGAAATCTCGCCGGTAAGCTGCCACCGGCGTTCCCGCTGCCGCCCGGGTTTAGCAACCCGCCCCTGCCGCCGGGGCTCAAGCCCGTGCGCGTGTCCCATCCTGCGGTCCCGACACCACCCGGGGAGTAGAACTCCGGCGCAGGTTTCGGCCCTCAGGGAGAGAGATGCATCTGCTCCAGAGCCGAAGTTCGGGCCGGCAATGTGAAATAAAAGGTCGCGCCCTCGTTGGGGGCCGATTCGGCCCAGACCTGTCCGCCGTGCCGGTGCACGATTCGCTGGACAATGGCGAGGCCGATGCCCGTCCCTTCGAACTCGTCGTCCCGATGGAGACGCTGGAACACGCCGAACAATTTGTCAGCGTACTTCATGTTGAATCCGACTCCATTGTCGCGAACAAAGACGGTGATCTCACGATCCGAGGTGCGACCACCGATCTCGATGACGGATTCGGCCCGGCTGCGCGAGTATTTGAGCGCGTTGCCCAGGAGGTTCAGGAAGACTTGGCGTAGCAAGGAAGCGTCCGCGTTTACGCAGGGCAGGGGCTCGATCTTCCAATTCACGCGCCGTCCTGTGAGATCCAGCTCCAATTCGCGCCGGACGTCGGTCACCAGCACGTTTAAGTCCACGGGTGCCAAATGAAGGGCCGAACGGCTCATGCGGGAGAACGCGAGCAGGTCGTCGATCAGCAGACCCATGCGACGGGCGGAATCGGCAATGACCTGGGCGAAGCGCCGGGCCTGGGCATCGCCGGCCACGCTTGGCAGGGCGGTGAAGCCGGCGATGTGCCGGAGCGGTGACCGCAGGTCGTGGGACACGGAGTAGGAGAATGATTCGAGTTCCTTGTTGGCGGCTTGGAGATTCGAATTGGCCAGGCTCAAGCGGCTGGCCGCTGTCTCGGCCGCGGCGCGGGCCTCTTGGAGGTCCTCCAGCATGTTGATCATGCCGCGATTAAGTTGCTCGACTTCGGTCACGCGCCGGGCCAGTTCCTCGGTGCGTTCGGCGACGCGTTGCTCGAGCGCGGCATTGAGTTGGCGCACCTCCTCCTCGGCCTGCTTGCGCTCCGTGATGTCGTGAAACACGCCCAACACCTGCGGTGGCCCGTCCGGAGACGACAACAGACAGGTGGAGACGAGCACGTGACGCACCGCGCCGTCCGCTCGTTTCAGCCGCCATTCCTCCGCCAGGGCGTTTTCGCCGGCAAACACCTGTTCCATTCGTTTGCGCATGCGCGCTCGCACCTCCTCGTCGGGAGCCATGAGTTCAAGCCATCCTTGCCGGTTCGCGTCGTCCATGTCGTAGCCGGTGATGGTGACCATCTGGGTGTTCCACACGCGGAAGCGGATCCAGGGCGCTTCGGGCAGGCGTTCTGCCACGCAGATGCCTTCGGCGGCGCTGGCAATGATGGATTCGCGGAAGGCGTTTTCGCGCGCCACGGTTTCGGCGACCCGCACCCGGTCGCTGATATCCTGCAACGTGCCCGCGAGGTGGGAGAACCGTCCCTCGCGACCGCCGACGGCGTAAACGTTGCACTGAAAATGTCGCAACGGACCGAGTGCCGGGTCGCTGCGCAGGTCGAGGATGACAGGTTCGGCCTGCGGTTGGCGGACCGCGCAGGCCTGTCGCAGTCGGGGGCGGTCTTCGGGGTGAAACAGTTCCACAAACCCTTCGAAAGTCGGGGGGCCGAGCTCCGGCGCGCGGGCCAGGACGCGGTACATCTCGCGGGTCCACATGCCCGTGCCCTCGACGGGATCGTATTCCCAACTGCCCACGCGGGCCTGAGCCTGGGCGGCCTCGAGGTGGGCGCGGCTCCGGCGCAAGGCTTCCTCGGCCCGCTTCAGGTCGGTGATGTCCGTGGCGATGCAGCCGACGGCGTAGATGTTGTGCGCCGCGTCCCGCAGGGGGAATTTGGCGCACAGGAAAACGTGGTGACCATCCGGCTGCGGGATGATTTCCTCCAATTCCACCGGTCCCCCGGTGGCGATGACGTCGGTGTCAGTGGCGCGTCGGCGCTCCGCCACCGGACGCGGGCAAAGGTCGAAATCCGTGCGCAGCTTCACTTCGGCCAGGGTGTGGCCAAAGAGGGAGGCGTGCCGTTCGTTGGCCAGCAGGTAGCGGCCTTCAAGGTCTTTCACCGAGATCGCCGACGGAGTGTTGCTGATGATGTTGCTGAGCAGGTGTTCGCTGGCGCGCAACGCCGCCTCATTGGTCTGGATGGCGGCCAGCATTTGGTTGAAGCCCGTGGCCAGTTCGGCGATTTCATCCCGTCCGTGGACCGGGGCTCGCAAGGAGTAGTCCTTCCGTTCGGTCACGGCGCGGGCCGTGCCAGCCAGGGCCTCGAGCGGTCCGGCGATGGCCCGCTGGAGTAGCGACGCCAGCCAGAAGGCCGCGGCCAGCAACACCACCGCCACCGCGAGGATCACGAACATGCTCCGCAGCATCTCCGCGCGGATGGACGAAAGGTCGGACACCAGGCGCAGGCGGGCAAAAGGTTGTCCGTTGCGGACAAGCGTGCGCGTCAACACGAGGCCCTCGCGCGTCAAAAAGGTGCCATCCATCTCCGGCGGCGCCGGGATGGGATGGCCGGCCGTGTCCGGGCGGACGTATTGGGCGACGAGCACGCCGTTGGTTCGATACAAATGCGCGGAGGAGACATAAGGTGCGCCGCGCAGGCCGCCGAGCGTCTCCGCCGCGCTCGGCACGTCGTCAAGTTCCACCGCGCGGTAAATGCTGGCCGCGATTATTTCGGTCAGCGCCTGCAATTCCGCTGGCGCCCGGGCGCGGAGATTGCGCCATTCGAGCACGATCGCGTCGATCGTCGCCAGCCCCACTGCCAGCACGCACGCCGTCAGGATGGCCACGGTGACTTTTCGGCGAATGGAGAGGTCGGCCAGGCGCATGGGTCAATTGTCTTTGAGCCGATCCCGAGCGATGACCTGGAGGGTCAGTTCGACCGGGTGAGAGCGGTGGTCGAGTCCCGCCGCGCGGGCGTGGCTGAGCGCCCCATCGTACGCCGGTCGGTCCCGCTGAATCAATTGGGGAGCCAGGCCTGCGCGGTGTCCGAGCACCACCAAGGTGGCGACGGGCAGCCATCGCGTCGGCCGTGTGCGCAGCGTCTCGCACCCCCCGTCCGCCATCGGGCCGGTGTCACCCGAGCC
>DATLZF010000731.1:0-2927 GCA_035574135.1 Candidatus Methylomirabilota bacterium | reverse complement strand
GCGTCTGGAGCAACGCCGCCTCACCTTCATCAACCGCACCGAGACAAAGGCGCGGGCGCTGGCCGAACATTGCGGCGGAAGCGCGCTGCCGTGGGAGGCGCTGTCCTCCGAGCTGGCCGTCTCAGACGTGATCATCGCCGCCACCGCCTGCCCGCGACCTATTCTCACGCGCCAGCGGTTGCAATCAGCGCTCCGGGGCAGGAGAGGCGCGCCCCCCCTGCTCATTGACGCCGGCGTGCCGCGCAACATCGAAGCGGGCTCCCCCTTTCCCGTGCACGACATCGACGCCATCCGCGAGCGGCAAGAGACGGCCCTGGTCCGCCGCCGCGCCGCCGTGCCCGCCGTCGAACGCCTGATTGAGGAGGCGCTGGCCGAATGGGAGCGATGGCGCGCGGCACGCCCCATCGAAGCGGCCCTCAAGTCCCTCTTCACTCACGCCGATCCCCTCCTGCGCGCGGCGGACGCCGCCGGAGCCGACCCCGCTTTGGGACGCTCTTTGCGCCGGCTGCTCGGCCAGCACGCTCGCCAACTGCGAGCCGGGCCATTCGGCGTCTCATCCGCCTCCGGTTGCATTTCATGAAATCCGAAACCCTGCACATCCAGATCACCGAGGCGGGCCAGACCCGGGTGAGCCTGAGTTTTGGCGCCGGCGCGGCGGAGTATCTGCCCAAGCTGGTGCCGCCGCCCGTCCGCGAACGTCTCGCTGCCCGCTCCATTGATCTGGCGGCCATCGCAGAGCGCGCCCGCACCACCGGCTTCGCCCCCGGCGAGCTGTTCCTGCTCGAAGATGGCCCGAAAACGGTGCGGGTCTGGCTGGACTGATGACTCACCCATCCCACAGTTCATGAAAATCGCCATCATTGACGACTCCGTCTTCATGCGCCGACTGGTGCGCGCCGCTTTCGCCCAGGCCAGCCCCGGAGCCGAAATCACCGAGTTCGCCGAAGCCGAGACGGCACTGGCCGAACTGCCGGCTCTGGCCCCGGATCTGATCACCGTTGACATGCTCATGCCCAAGCTGCACGGGCTGGAGTTTCTGGCCCGGTTGCGCCAGCAGGCTCGGCAGCCGCGGGTGATTGTCGTCACCGCCGACATTCAAAAATCCATCCGCGAGCGCTGTGCCGAACTCGGAGTAACGGAGTTCATCGAAAAGCCCATCACCTTCGACAAGTTGCACGCCACTCTCACTCGGCTCCTGGCCGCATGAACGACAATCCCACGCCTTCGCCCGCCGCGCTCGACGCCCTCTGCGAACTGGTCAACATCGGCGTGGGCCGCGCCGCAGCCGCGCTCGCGGAGCTGACCGGCCGCACGGTCGCCATCGCCGTACCCACCGTGGAGGTCGTGCGATTCGATCACCCCAGCCAGGTGGCCGACCTGCAGCAAGGGATCACGCTGCGCGTCAGCCAGGCCTTCACCGGGGGACTATCCGGCCAGGCCCTCCTCATCCTCAACAGCCAGGGCGCGCAACGCCTGGCCGAACTGCTCCTGGGTAAGCCCCCGGGTGACGGCTCCTTCGACGCCAATGACCAGGCCGCCCTGCTCGAGTTGGGCAACATCATCATTGGCGGCGTCATTGGCCGGCTGGTCGATCACCTCGGCGTGTCGGTGAACTACGACCTCCCGATGCTGCAATTGCGCGGCGTCTCCGACGTCGTCGATCTGATCAGTGATCTTGTTGGTCCCGGGCAGACGCACTTGCTCCTTATGCGGGCCAGCCTGTCAATCGCTGCCGAGCACATCAGCGGCTACCTGATCCTGTTGGCAGGCGGGCCGTTGGAGGAGTTGTTCCAGAAGATCGAATCGAGCCTGAATCCGTGCTGAACGCGCTGCCCATCCTCAAGACCCTGCCCTGCGGCCTGCTCGAAGTGGACGCGGACAACCGCGTTGTCCTCTGGAACCAATGGCTCGAGCGGTGGACGCAACAGCCGGCCGCCTCCGTGCTGGGACGGCGGCTGGAGGAAATCTTCCCCGAGGAACCGCGCTTGGGGCCGTTGCTGGCCGCCGCGCGCGCCAGCGGCCAACCCCGCGTGTTTTCCCAGGTGTTTCACAAATACCTCATCCCCGTGGTCCTGCCGCCCAACCATCTCAGCGGCTTCACTCGGATGCAACAGGAGTGCCACCTCGCGCCGATCGAGACGCGGCCCGGGCACCTGGCCCTCACCATTTTCGACGTGACCCCCCACGTGGTCGGTCATCAACGCGCCCTGGAGCTCAACGCCGAGCTGGGCAACGCGCGCGACCGGGCCGAGCAGGCGCTGTGCGCCTTGTCCGATCAGAAGTTCGCCCTGGACCAGCACTCCATTGTCGCGGTGACGGATCCGCAGGGCCGCATCACCTATGTCAACGACCGGTTTTGTGCCATCTCGAAGTACTCCCGGGAGGAATTGCTCGGCCAGGACCACCGCCTGCTCAATTCCCGGTATCATCCCCGCGAGTTCTTTCGCCAGATGTGGGCCACGATCGGCCAGGGCGGGGTCTGGCGCGGCGAGATCCGCAATCGCGCCAAGGATGGCTCGCTCTACTGGGTGGATACCACCATCGTGCCGTTCCTCGACGCCACTGGCAAACCGGCGCAGTACATCGCCATCCGCACCGACATCACGGAGCACAAGCGCGCCCTGGAGCAATTGGAACAAGGGGCTCGGCGCGTCCAGCTCGAGAACCGCATCCGCGAAATCCTGCTCAACAGCACGGGGGACACGCTTTACGCGGACGTGCTGGACGAAGTGCGCCGTTTCTTCAATAGCCCCTTCGGCTTCTTCGGCTACGTGCGCGCGGAGGACGGCGCGCTGGTGTGCCCGTCGCTGACGCGTGATGTGTGGAGCCAATGCGCGGTCGCGGACAAGAGCATTGTCTTCCCCCGCGCGGGCTGGACCGGCTTGTGGGGGCAGATCTTGCTGGAGCGGCGGCCCTTGTTCAAGAAC
>DATLZF010000730.1:0-8600 GCA_035574135.1 Candidatus Methylomirabilota bacterium | reverse complement strand
CTCGATGTCGAAGACCTTGTATCGGGCTCCTTCGATCTCGACCTCGTCGCCGCGCACGGGCGCCGCAGGCAGGTCCGACAACCGCACGAAGATTACCGCATAGACGCCCGGCGAGGCATCCTCGGCTTCCCGGACCGGCTGAAACACCGCACGGACCGTCGCCGCGCCGCCCGCCTCGGGAAGGTAGAGAACCTCCCGCCCGAAGACCCGCAGGCAGGCCTCATCCACGCGACTCACTTGGACCGCAAACGCCATCAGGAGATAAACGCCCCGTTCAGCCGCACGCGACCGGTGGCATCGCCATCGGCCGCAGCCCTCACAGCGACGCCGATCAGTTTGTTGCTGGTCGCGGTCTTGGTGATCACCTTCGTCGTGTTGTTCCAGTAGATCAAGGCGCCCTGCGACCAGCCGGTGCTCGCGCCGGCCTCTCGGGTCAGATCGAAGACGCCCGCCACTTGGAACTCGGCCTCCTCGCCGTTGGCGACATCGGTTGCGGCAACACCGAAGATGGATCCGACCAGCGCGCCTCCGCCCGAACTCACCGCATACGGCGCGGTGAGCGTCAGCGTTTCACCACGTTGAATGTAGTTCTTCATCGCTCAATCCTCCTGTTAGCTGCCCACGTTCTTCTGGAGCCCGCGCCAGTCGATCGCCTTGGCCCCGAAGTCGAGCCGCGCTTTGATCTCGACCCCATCCACGTCGAAGCCCTGCCGGGTTTCGATGTACACGCCGTCCTGGCCCTCGAGGTAGGCGTACTCGATCGTGTCGATCTGGTCGGGCGAGGCGAACAGATACCAGGCCGTCGTGCTCGCCGCGTCGAGCCGGGGTTCGGCAATCGGCGTCAGGGCCCGGATGTAGTCGGGCACGAGATCGGCCGATTTCGCCGGCGCGAGGTTCGGCGCGATCATCTGGAATGCCGCGAGTTGCAGCGCCACCGGCACGACGAGATATCGCGGCTGCACGTTCAGCACGGTGATGCCGTCGAGGCCTTTCTGCTTAGCCATCGCCGCCATGCCCGCGCCCAGGCCCGTCAAGGCCAGCGCGCTGCCCGTGCCCGTGTTGAGGTTCGCGTGGTTCGCGTGGAACAACGCCACGCCATCGCCCATCGCCGGGTTCGAGGTGATAATGCCCCACACCGTATCGCTTTCAAGCGTTGCCGCCGCCACGCCAAAGCCCGCCGGAATCCGGGTGAACGCGCTCAGATCATCGTTGATGATCGTTTGCCGGGTGATCGAGACGATGCGGCCATAGGTGGCGAGCTTGTAGGTCTCCTTCGATTCGGCGATCGAGCCGTGGGTGAACTCGCCCTTCTCGTTCACTTTCATCAAGCTCGGCGCCTCGCCCAACTGCACGGCGTTGATGTTCTTGAAATCGACCGCCGTGCGACGCCGCGAGAACGGCAGGAAGGTGCGCGGGTAAGCCTCATACGCCTGCCGCAAGGTCTTGTTGGCGACGTCGGCCAGGATCGAGGGGAAATCCGAGGTCGACAGGGCGAGTTTGGCGATCTCGTGGCGCGGCAGCCGCTTGGTGCGCGTGCCGGAGGTTTCGAGGCACTCCTTCGCCAGATCGAGCAGCGTCTGCCCGGCCCAGTCGCGGCCGAGATCGTCCTTCAAGGGGAAGACCGCCGGATCATAGCGGTGCAACAGTGCCGCCATGATCCCGGCGCGGCGGATGTCGGCCTGATCGCGCGTGACCACGGCGGCCGCGCTGCGGATCGTCGGCTCCACACCCCGCCTGGCTGCATCGTCGAGCGCCACTTTGCGGAACTCTTCAATCGAAGTTCCCGCCTCGACATGCTGGGCGACTAGGCGCGCATCGACATTCAACGTGCGCCCGACCTTCTCGATCTCCCGGATGCGCGTGCGTTCGGCCAGCGCGGTGGCTTGGCGCTCGGCATCGAGATTGATGGTGAGTTCGTCACGGGCCTCTTCGCCCGTGGCGGTAACGATGGCTTCATCCATCTTCTGCTCCTGTGGGCCAGTTGCCCGTTCAAACTTGAATCCCGCGCCAGGATCGGCGCCGATGGGGACGAGCGACACCTCCTCGGGTTCCCAATCGGTCACCAGTACCTGGCGCATTGCCGCTCCCTGTGGCGTCACATCCTCGACCGCGTGAATCGCCACGCCCATCGAGGCGTTGCGCAGGATGCCATCCTGAACGTCCTGCCAGACCGGATCCACGTCGGCGCGCTTCGAGAACCGCACAGTCGCTTTGCCTTGGCCGTTCTCGACCCACGCGCGGGCGATCACGCCGATGACGTCGTTGACGGTGAAGTCGCGATGAGAGTTCAATAGCGGCGCAGCGCCGCTCACAAGACGTCCCATGCGGATCGCTCCCGGCTCCATCGAGAAGCGCATCTCGAACGGGCCGCGCGCGTCATAGCGCCGGACGGATGCGCCCGTGTACCAGGTCAGCGTCGCCGTGCGTTCGTCGCGGTCGGCTGGAGCCAGCGCCTCAAACTGGGCTTCCAGCCGTTCTCTCGCTGGGGTCATTTTGAATCTCCTTCTGTTGGGTGCCGGTCTGCGTCACGCGGCGTGGATCGCAGTCAAGCACGATGCCGCGCTCATCGAGCAGCCGGTTGATCTCGGCGATCTGTTCCAACTGCGCGTCGGGGTCGTAGCCCTGCTCCGCAATGGCCTGGCGCAGTGTCAGCGTTCCGGTGCGCAGCCGGTTCAAGGTAGCGACCGAGTCCTTGTACGGATCGACGCTCCCGAAGCCCGGCGGCGTCCATTCGGCCCGAAACGGCCCGGGCTCGGGGATCGCGCCGGCGGCATAGGCCACCGCAAGAAACCGTTCCCAGGCCGGCGAGCAAAGCATTGGAATGAAGGTCAGCCAGCGAAAACCCTCGATGCCGTTGCGGAAACTCAGGAGCCCGGCGCGGTAGCTCGAGTAGTTCACGCGCGAAAGATCCCCGGTCAACTGCTCGTAGGTCAGATGCAAGCCCGTGGCGATTTGCGCCTGCTTGGCGGCGACATAATCGCGGTAGCCAGCGGAGGCCGATGGAGAAGCGAAGGTGATCTCCTCGCCCGGCTTCAGGTACTCGATCATGCCCGGCTCGAAGCTCTCGACGCGCTTGCCTGTTGCCGGGTCCGATGCGGCCGGCGCGATGGGTGGCCCATCCGGCCCCTGCGGCTGCGTCACAAACGCCGCAAAGCAGGCCTCTATCTTCTTGCGGACCAATTCGGCTTCTTCGTACTCATCGAGATCGCGCAGCGTGACCACGACGGGCGCAAGCCACGGTACGCCGCGGACCTGGCCCGGACGGTCCTTGCGGTAGATGTGCAGGACCTCGGTGGCAGGGACGCGCACGGACTGTAGCGACGCCCCGCCACGTACGCCCGTCTGAACGACGTCGCCGGGATGGTGGCCGTAGAGCCAGTAGAAGACGCGGCGGCCCACCAGATCGAACTCGACGCCCTGGATGATGTAGCCCGTCTCGGTCCTCTGCGTTTTCGTGTGATCGAGGTAATCCGGCTCGAGCACCTGGAGCTGCAACGGAACGGTAAGGCCGTCGCTCTCGCGCCGCTGGCGGAAGCGCACCAGGCACTCGCCGCTTTCAAACACTGTGCGTGCGATTAGCGCCTGGAGCCCGTAGAAGTCGAGTTGGCCGTCCGCGTCGCACTCTTCGATCCAGCCGGCCCAGGCTACGTTGATGAGCCGGTCCAGGTCTTGCTCGCCGCTCCGCGCCTGTGCCGTGATGCCTGTGCCGATGGCGTTGCCCACCACCTCGGCGACGGCACGCGCCGCGTAGGCGTTGTTGCGGATCAGGTCACGCGCGCGCTCACGCAGTTTCGACAGCGCCACCGAGATCTCGGCGTTGGCCGAGTTGCCGGTGGTGACCCAGCCGCCGGTGCGGCGGTCCGTCCGCGCGCCTTCGTAGGCCAGCCGGATCAGTTCCCCGGCGCGGCGGGCGCGCATCCGGCGCAGACCCGTCTCGGGCGATACCCAGGCGATCGCTTTATCGAGCCAGTTCATCCTTTTGAGGTCTGAGCGAACGAGAAACGGTCCGTCGTGGTTCCGGATTCCGCGGCCAGCGCTTCCTGGATCACGGCCCGCGCCTGGAGGAGTTCGTCCATCGAGCGGTAGGTCACCGTGCGGTCGCCAAAGCGGACGATCAGTTCGCCGCTGGCGATGGCTGTTTCAACGGCGTCGAGCTGTTGCTGCGTCCAGGCCATCTACCCGCGCCTCCGCTTGAAATAGAAGGTCGCCCGCGTCCCGAACTCGCGCACGACGGCCACCAGTTCCCAACCCTGTCCGCCATGCTCGGCGAGCAGGTCCGGCGATTCCGCGTCGCCGGTGACCACCAGGTACTCCCAGGCGCCAGGCATCCCCTGCGCGCTTGGCTGACTTCTGACTTTCATCGCTTGAGCCACTTCCTTCCTCGCTCGCCCAGCCAGCGCTCACGATCCCGTTCATCCTCAGGGACAGGCCGGGGCCGGTTCGCGGCCAGGATCCGGTCGGCTTCGTTGTCGAGCGACAGGCCCATCGAGACCAACGCCCGCAGCGCTGAGTAGGCGTAGACGCGTGCGTCGAGCGCCTCCTGCCGCACACCCGGCTTCGGCCGCCACTCGCGTTTGGGCTGGCCCTTGGCGTAAGTGGTCACCAGGACTTCACCCAGGAGTTGTTCGAAGTAGCCTTCTTCGCGGTCGGCGGGAAAGTGCGAGTAGCCCGGCGTGCCCGGCGTCGGATTCTTGAGCCGCCCGTAGATCGTTTCCTTCGCCGTGTCGGTGCCGACGATCCACGGCTTCTCGCCGCGGATGTTCTTCGCCGTAGGCCTGCGCTGCCAGACGGGTAGCGGCCCGCCCTTGCCCTTCACGGCGAAAATGCGCCGGTGATAGCGGGTCCGGCAGAACTCATACACCGCCTGCGATTCATATCCCGAATCTATTGCGCACGCCGCCACTGGCAGCGAGATCCCCGTTTCGTGCGGCCAGCGCCGCTCGAGATACGTATCGAGTTCCTGCCAGACCAGCGCCCCCGACGGATCGCCCGGCAGCACAAGGTACTCGACGGACCACGATTCCTCGCCCCGTCCCCAGCCCACGAGTTCCAGCTCGAGCCGGTCCTTCTGCACATCGACGCCGCCAGTCAGCACCACAGCGCCGAACGGCACTGCCGCCCGGTAGTGCTCCCGGCGAGCCATCACCGTGGCCTGGTCGACCGTGGTTTCGGCGGCATCGTCCCACGGTTCGGCGAGCACGGTGTTCACAAACTCGCGCAGCGTCTCGATCGACTTCTTGTCGGCCAGGAACTTCTTGGCCAGCGCGCCCCACTTTCGCCACGGCGAATAGAGGCCGTTGATCCAGAAGCCGGCGATGTCGGCCACTTCGGGCCGCGCCGCGCGCCACTCGCCAGCCTTGAGCATCTGGTGCTTCTGCCAGTCGGCGATCAGCTTCGAGCAGTGCTCGCAGCGGTACTGCGCCTTCTCCGGCGCCTCCTTCGGCCAGACGAGGTTGCCCCACGCGAGCACCTGAAATGAGCCGCAGTGCGGGCAGGGCACCCAGAAGCTCTGCTGGTTCGAGTTGAGCCAGGCTTGCTCGATGCGCGATGCACCTTTCGTGGTGGGCGTCGAACAGAGCACGATCTTCCGGTTCCAGAAGTTGGCGGTGCGCGTGATGGCCAGGTTCACCGGATCGCCTTCGCTTCCGGCACTGGCCGGATAACGGTCCACCTCGTCGAGCAGACAGTAGCGGATCGAGCGCATCGCAAGACCCGCCGGCGAGTTGGCCGCCGCAAGGGTGATGCTGCCGCCCAGGAACTTCTTGTGCAGGATCGTGTTGTTCGAATCCCGCGAGCGCGCATCGGCCACCTTGCCGCGCAGGCACGGCGTATCGCGCAGCATCGGCGCCAGACGGTCCTTCGAAAACGCCTCGGCATCCACCTCGCGCGGTTCGACCAGAAGCACCGGCCCTGGATCGAGCTCGATGATGTAGCCGAGGAAGTTCTCCAAGAGAGAACTCTTCCCGCTCTGAGCCGCCCACATCATGACCACCGTCTCATACGGGCTTGCCGGGCCCATGGCATCCATCACCGCGCGCTGATACGGCGCCCGGTCCGTGCGCCACTCGCCCTTCTCCGAAGCCGACTCCGACGAAAGCCGCCGGTTCTGATCCGCCCATTGCGAAACGGTCAGGTCCGGCGGCGGCAACAGCACGTCGGCCGCCAGGATCTGAATTTCGTCAACGCGCATGTTGGACGGCGCGATGGGTATCGTTGAGCAGGACGCGCGCCTCGCGCATCAGCACGTCCCACACCTGGCGTTCGTCGGTGAGTGGCGCGACCTCCGGCGCAACGCGGTTCGGCCAGGCCATGACCGTTTCCCGGATCACGACGAAGATCGCCTCGATCCGCTGCCGGAACAGATCGGTCTCCATCAGCTTGCCCATCCGCTGGTCGTACTCCATCTTGCGGAGCCGGGCCTTGAAAACCATGTCGGCGGTCTTGGCCTGGGCAAACGTCGTCCCCGTGGACGCAGCCTCAATTGGAGCGGCTGCCACGCGTTCGGAGACGGGCTCGGGCCGGTCATCGAGCACGGCGTCGGAAGCCGGCGCGTCCACCTTGCCGCCACGCATTACCAGCACGCCCGCTTTGGCGAGGCGGCTGATGTACTGGCGGCTCTTACCACGGTGCCGCGCGTACTCGGCCTGGGTCATGAGCTTATCCGACATCTCCGGCCCTATCTGTTTGAAACGTCGCGAGATTCAGTTGTTCGATTCTGCTTGATTGTTCGCCGCCCCCGAGCGATGAATGGAGTCGCAATGAGGAACACCAAAGCGCAATCGACCACGCAAACCGCCGCCCGCCTGTACGCCGAGCGGCACGCCGAAGCCCAGGATTTGCTCAAGCGCATCGCCAGCCGCCTGGCTGAGCACAAGAAGCGGCAGGCCGCCGCGCCCGCCGACTGGGGCTACGCGGGCGATCTCGGCCGCATCACCGAGCAACTCGCCTACGTGCTCGCCGACCTGGGCGACCCGAGCGCGGCCGACGCTAAGGGCCTTGAATACTGAACCACCAGGAGAGGAACCATGACCGCACAACCCTACATCGAATGCTCGCTTTGCGATGAGGCGAAGCCGATCCACCGGAAACTGACCCTCACGAATGACGACGGTCTCGTAATCGACACGGCCCGTTTCTGCCGCGACTGCTGGAACAACATCCGGCAGTCGGTCGAGGACGCCAGCGGCCTCATCGACCGCCGCCAGGAGAACTGACGCCATGGCGATGACGCGCGACGAACTGATTGCCTGGGCCACGCGGAACGGCTGGAAGCTCGACCGCTGGGGCCATCTCAAGAAGGAGTTTTCCAATGGCACGCACCGCTTGAAACTCAGCCGCATTGCCGCCCGGCATGAGCTCGCGACCCCATTCGGGTGGGCGAGAGTTTCGAGCGGCTACTACAAGAACTTGCACCTGACCGCCGACGATCAACTCGCCGGCATGACCCGATAGAAAGGACACCCAACATGACGACGTTTGCCATCGACACTGACAACACGATCACCGCCTACCCCGCCGGGGAGGCAATCCCGGAGGACCACGCGCGCTTCAGCACCGAGAAGGAACTCTCGAAGCTCGCCGCCAACTGGCCCGCCGAGCGCCTGGTCGAGATCTGGAACGGCTTCGCCGGCGTGCCGCCCTTCGGCGACCTCAAGCCGGTGAAGAAGTTCACCGACCGCAAGACCGCCGTGACGCGGATCTGGAAGGCGGTCCAGGCCCTGACGCCCACCGCCGCGCCACAGGATGCCCCTGTCGCGCCGAAGCAGGGCAGGGCGGCCAAGGGGGCCACGCGGCCCGCGGACGCGCGCGAAGGCTCGAAGAAGGCCATCGTCCTCGAACTTCTGCGCCGTCCCGAGGGCGCCACCCTCGCCGACATCATGTCCGCCACCGGCTGGCAGCCCCACAGCGTCCGCGGCTTCATCAGCGGCGCGCTCGGCAAGAGGATGGGCCTCACCGTCGAATCTCTCAAGACCGCCGAGGGCGCCCGAGCGTATCGGATCAAACCTCAATAGAGCCAGCGCCGCACCCTCCGCCGCCAGCCTCAGTCGCTGGCGGTTTCTCTCTTCTGCCGCAAGATCCCCTCGATCCGTTCCTCCAGCAGCGCGTTGTGCAATTCGCATTCTGCCCGCCGGATGTACAGACCGTTCAAGCGCAAAATGATCCGGCTTTCGAGTTCGGCCAGTTCTTTGCGCACCTCGGCCAGCAGCGCCCGGTTCTGGAGACTGACATAGGTAGCGATGAGCCCTGAGACCAGCCCGATGGCCGGCACGATCGCTGTCAGGATCCGCTCATCCATTGCTCGCGCTCCCGGTGCAAAAGTTGCAACTCCTGCGCCCAGTCGTGCAGGGCCAGGCACAGGCCCGCGACGTCCGAATGCCCGCCAAGAATCTGCCGCTCGATCTCAGCAATCTCCCGGCGGCATCGTTCGATCTCACGCTCGAGCGTGGACCCGTTCGCCGCGGATCTCATCGAAAGTCTGCCCAGTCGCTTCCAGCTTGGCCGGTTTGCCAGAGAACTCCATGAACCGCCGGCAAATCACGTCGCAGTACGGCGGATCGATCTCCATCAGCCTCGCCCGCCGTCCGAGCTTCTCGCAGGCG
>DATLZF010000729.1:0-4170 GCA_035574135.1 Candidatus Methylomirabilota bacterium | reverse complement strand
GGCGGTTTTGATTTCCAGCCCACGCTGCGGGACGGCGCCGCCGATGGTGTGGCGCCGGCGGGGCATCCAAGGACAGAACGGGAGGTGGTGGAGGCGGCTTCAGCAACTGGACGTGCAGAGGCGCGCTCTCTTGGAGGCGCTTGCCGCAGGGCCAGAGGCGGCCTCCGGCTTCCCGTTGTGGCGGCCACGCCCGAGGGGGAACGCTTTTCCGAGCTTCATGCGGATTCACAGTAAGAACCATCGAAATCCAAAGGAACAACCAATGACAACCACACGCATCCTCCTGCGCAGTCTGGCCTGGCTGGCGCTTGGGATCATCGTTGCCGGGCCGTCGCTGCACGCGCAGATCATCGCCAATCCGAACCAGATCCGGGGCACGGTTCGATTTTCGAATGTCAACCCCGCCATCCTGAGCATTCTTGGAGTGCCCGGGCACCAGGGCTTCACTCAGGCCTACGTTTATGCCAGCGCCTATCTCGGCGGCGATGCGCTCAGCACGTACACGTTGGTGAATCCCACCACGGCGCGCACAAGCACCGATTACGAGATCACGGTCGAGTCCAGCCCATCGGGCATTCCCTACGCCGTGTCCGCCCAGGTGTATTTGGACAGCCTCAACGACGTGTATTGGACGTTGAGCACGACCTCGGCGCCAGTGGTGTTTGGCGCCCCGCCGGTCACGCTCAACTTCGCCGAGTGCGCCGGCCTGATTGACGTTCAATTTGTGGACCCCGGTGGTAATCCGGCAACGGTCACGGGCGGGCGCATCACCGCTTATCCCGTGACGACGCCCAGTTCGATCCAGGCGCAAACCACCGGCAACCGGTCCAACTACACCCGCGAGTATCTCGCGGTGCGCGGGGGTGAAACCTACCGGCTTCACATTGAATACCAGACCGGCACGAGCCTTCTGACAGACAGAATCCAGTATCGCCAGGTGGTTGTGACCAACGTGCCGTGTGATCAGATTGTCGTGGTGCGCTGTGTGGTACCGCCGCCGGCCAACCTGGGCAGGATCGTCGGCGACGTGGACATGCAGGGCGAGTTCGAGCTGCCGCTCACGGGTTTCGCCTCGGCAGGCTATTACGACAAGACTCTCGTCGAGGCGTGGATTGGTCCGTTTGGAAACACCCGCTTGACCAGCCTTCCCGGCTCGCCGCCCACCGTGCCGTCCAGCGGCGCCTTCGTGCTGGGGAGTCTGCTGCCCTCCGACGCCGAAACGCCTCCGGTGGGCTACTCGGTGTACGCGCAGATGGCCTTCCGGACGAACCGCCAATTCCAGTACTTCGTCACGCCCGCCCTGGGCTATGGGGCCAACGCTTCGGTGATCGTGCCGCCAGGCGCGACGGTGAACCTGAGCAACACGTTCGTCATCCGCCCCGGCTATCTGCGTGGCCGCGTCGTTCTCCGAGGGCCGTCCGAATTGCCCGGCCAACCGGCCGCGCTGCGCGGGCTGGCGTTTTCAGGAGACGCGGATGCGAATGGGGACGGCATCCCCGACTCGGCGGCCATCTACGGGAACTTCTGGTCGGTGGTCTCCGCGCGCGGCGTGGATCGTCGTGCGCCCGGCGCGACGTTGTCGGCGGCCTATGGCTCGGCAACGGTGAGCTTCGACGGCACCTACAACACCGCCAACGATTCTTTTGAAGGGGCGTATGAAATGGTCCTGGGCGGACTACGCGGCGAACCCAGTCTCTGGAAGCCCGAAGCCCTGACCCTGCAATTTCGCGCCGCGGCCTCCCCGCCCGAGCCGGAAACCTATTTCGTGAACCTTGTGTCCATCTCTGACCACCTTGCCCCTGAACTCGAGGTGGTGCCCGGCGCGCTCCTGACCAACGATCTGGCTTACTGCCTGGGTGAGGTGAGGCTGCGCTTTCGATCGGCTTCGGGCACGTTCTTCCAGCCCCGCGTGCGATTCAGCAACGGGGCGTTCACGGGCACCGACTTCCAGGGCCAGCCGGCAGATTACAGCGTTTACCTGGACGCGGCCTTCGGCACACCCGCTTACGATTACCAGGCGACCAACGAGGGCCTCGTGGTCATGGCTGTCCCCCAGGGGACTTACCGGCTCAGCCCCTACCTGAATCTGATCAACCCCGGCGGCGGCTACTCCGAAACGGAACTGCCCGCCATTGACCTGACGGTGGGCTGCGGCCAGCGCATTGCCCTCGAACCCTGCCTGCAAGTCGCCCTTGACGCCCCCACGTGCAGCAACTCCCGCGTCGTGCCTATCACCGGCTCGGTGCGCAGTTGCAGCAACAAGGTTGCGAGCGTCACTTACCAACTGAACGGCGGTGCCCCCCAGACCGTGTGCACCGACTGTGGCCCCGACCCGGTCTTCGGTTTTGCCATCGCCCTCGAAGGCGAGTGCGCCGACAACACCCTGGTCGTGACCGCCACCGACATCGATGGCGGCACCGCCTCGGTCAGCACGGTCATCCGGTTCAACGCCCAGCCGCCGCGGATCACCTGCCCCACAAACCTTGTGGCCGACTGCCAGGGCACGAACGGCGCGGTGGTGAACTTCACGGTCACCGCCGAGAGCGCCTGCGGCGGCGCGGCCAGCGTCGTGTGTGACCCGCCTGCGGGCAGCCTGTTCCCTGCAGGCACGACCTTGGTGACCTGCACGGCCACGGACCCGTGCGGCAACCAAAGCCAGTGCACATTCAAAGTGACCGTGCGGCCCGGCCCGCTGACCATCGAACGAGCCATCTGCGTGCGGTGGAGTTGCGGCGGCACGCTGCAGTCTGCGGATAACGTCGAGGGCCCGTGGACGGACCTCCCCGGGGCGACAAGTCCCTACTGCGTCCCGGCCAGCGAGGCGAAACGGTTCTACAGGGTTCGGGATTGAGACCGGGCTTTGAGGCAAGGCTAAAGCGTTCGTTTTCCGTCACATCCCATGAACACCAAACTCCATCCATTCCTTGCTGGCCTGTGCGCGTTGCTCATCAGCCTGACTCGGTCGCCTGCCCAAGGCACGGCCTTCACCTACCAGGGCCGCCTGGAGAGCGGCGGCAGTCCGGCCAATGGCATCTTCGATCTGCAATTTGCCGTCTTCGATTCCAGCAGCGGCGGCGCGCTGGTCGCGAGGCCGCTGACCAACTCGGCCACCGCCGTCAGCAACGGTCTGTTCACCACCACGCTGGACTTCGGCGCGGGCGTGTTCACCGGGCTGCCGCGCTGGCTGGGAATTGCCGTGCGCACCAACGGCGCGGCGGCGTTTGACACGCTCAACCCGCGCCAGCCCATCACGGCCACGCCCTATGCCCTGCACGCGGCCGGGGCGGGGTCGGCCCAATCCCTGAGCGGCACCATTTCGGCGGCGCAACTGACCGGCACGATTTCCTCCAACCAGATTGGCGCCGGGGCCATCACGGCTGACAAGCTGGCCGCCGGGGCGGTGGGGGCCGGTCACCTGGCGGCCGGGGCGGTCACGACCCCGGCGCTGGCCGACGGGGCGGTGACGGCGCAGAAGGTGGCGATGGCAACAAACAACAACTGGTTCGCGCTGACCCTGGCCAATCCCACGCCGGCAATCGGCGATGTCTTCGGGTATGCCGTGGCGGCGGTGGGAGCGGATCGGGTGCTCATTGGGGTGGCAGGCGACGACACGGGCGCACCCAACGCGGGAGCGACGTATCTCTTCCACGTCAACGGCACGCTGCTGACCGCCTTCACCAATCCGACGCCGGCATTCAACGAACAGTTTGGGCATGCCCTGGCGGCGGTGGGCACGGATCGGGTGCTCGTTGGGGCGGCTTACGATGACACAGGCGCCGCCGACGCCGGAGCGGCGTATTTCTTCCACGCCAACGGCACGCTGCTGACCACCTTCACCAACCCCACGCCGGCAGTCGGCGATCGCTTCGGGTATGCCGTGGCGGCGGTAGGAACGGATCGGGTGCTCATTGGGGCATATTTTGACGACACGGGCGCAACCAACGCCGGCGCAGCATATCTGTTCAGCACCAACGGCACACTGCTGACCACCTTCACCAAGCCCACGCCGGCACCAAGCGATCTCTTCGGGATTGCCGTGACAGCGGTGGGAACGGACCGGGTGCTCATTGGAGCGGCTTACGACGACATGGGCGCAACGGACGCCGGAGCGGCGTATTTATTCAGCCGCGAAAGTTACGCGCCAGGGCTGATTGCGGAGGGGGTGGCAGT
>DATLZF010000728.1:0-2158 GCA_035574135.1 Candidatus Methylomirabilota bacterium | reverse complement strand
CATGGCGCTGGATGATCAACTGACCCCCAGCGCCCGGCGCTGGTTCTTCCCGCCCGGCTCGATTATTCCCGCCGGCGGCTATCGCGTTGTTTTCGCCGACGGTGGTCGCCCGGCGTCGCCCACGAATACCGGCTTCGGTCTCTCCGCCAGCGGCGGCTCGGTGTTCCTGTTCAAGAAGGCCAGCGACGGCGGGGGGCTGCTGGACCGGATCGATTACGGCTTGCAGACGGCGGATTATTCCATCGGCCGGCTGCCCGATGGCAGCGGCGCATGGGCGCTCACGTTACCTCGAGCGGGCACCAACAACGTTGCCGCGCCCCTCGGTCCGGCCTCCGGCTTGCGGGTCAACGAGTGGATGGCCGATCCGGACTCCGGCGACGACTGGTTCGAGATCTACAACACGGGCGACCTGCCCGTGGCGTTGGGTGGCTTGTTTCTCTCCGATGATCCGGGCGAGCGGGACAAGTTCCCGATCGCGCCACTGTCCTTCATCGGCTCTGGGGCCAATGCCTACCAGGTCTTCATCGCGGACGATCCGGCGACCTACCGGGGACCAGATCACGTCAATTTCGGTCTCTCGCGGAACGGCGATCGCATCCTGATCACCGCCGCCGATGCCGCGACGCAGATCGATGCCGTGGTCTTTGGTTCCCAGCGCAACGGCGTGTCGGAGGGGCGCCTGCCCGACGGCGGCACCAATCGCGTCTTCTTCTCCCTTACGGCCTCGCGCGGTGAGGCCAACCACCTGCCCCTGACGAATGTCGTCATCAACGAGGCACTCACTCACACCGACCTGCCGCTGGAGGACGCGATCGAGTTGCACAATCCCACGGACGCGCCGGTGGACATCAGCGGCTGGTGGCTGAGCGACGACAAGGATCAACTCGAGAAATTCCGCATTCCGGCGAACACCGTCATCGCGGCCGGCGGCTTCAAGGTGTTCTACGAATACCAGTTCAACAACGGCGACCTGGGCACCCCGTTTTCACTCAGCTCCGCCCGGGGCGACGAGATTTACCTGGCAGCATCCGGGACCGACGGCTCGCCCAACGGCCTGCGCACCAGCGTCAAGTTCGGTCCCGCAGCCAACGGGGTTTCCTTCGGACGTTATCGCACAAGCACCGGCCGGATCGACTTTCCCGCGATGAGCGCCCGCAGCTTCGGGCAGGACGATCCTTCCAGCGTCGAGCAGTTCCGCACCGGCACCGGCGCGGCCAATCCCTACCCCCGGGTCGGCCCCGTCGTGATCCGGCAGATCATGTATCACCCGCCCGACGTGGTGACGCCCACCGCGACGAATGACAACGTGGCGCTCGAATTCATCGAACTGAGAAACCTGACGGCGGCCCCCCTGCCGCTCTACGATCCGGCCCATCCGACCAATGGCTGGCGGTTGCGCGACGCGGTGGATTTTGTGTTCAACACCACTCACTCCATTCCCGCCAACGGGCATCTGGTGGTCGTGAGCTTCGATCCCCGGACGAACGCGTCGGCTCTGGCCGCTTTCCAGGTCGCCTACGGCTCGAACGCCGTGCTCGCCGGCCCTTACTCGGGCAAGCTGGACAACAGCAGTGACAGCATCGAGCTGCTACGACCCGATCCGCCCCAGACCGTGGGCCCGGATGCCGGACTGGTGCCCTACATCCTGGTGGACAAGGTCGTTTACGAAGACCGCCTGCCGTGGCCGACCAATCGCGTCGATGGCGGCGGCTACGCCCTGCGCCGCCTCCGCGACGCGGAGTACGGCAACGATCCCATCAACTGGGTTGGCGCCGCGCCGGCCCTCGGCGCCAGCGGCTCGAACGATGGCGATGGCGACGGCCTGCCGGACGACTGGGAAGTGCTTTACGGCTTCAATCCGAGCGATCCCGCGGATGCGGATCAGGACGCGGATGGCGACGGGGTGAACAACGGTGACGAGTACCGGGGTGGTACCGATCCGCGTGACGCCGTCGATTATCTCCACGTCGTCTCCGTCGATCTGGACGGCGAGGTGCCGCGCATCCGGTTTCAGGCGGTGGCCGGCCGAACCTACACGTTGCAATACCGCGACACGCTGGGCCCGGGCGAGTGGCGTCGCGCCACCGACATCCCGGCGCAGGGTGTCAGTGGCGTCGTTGAAGTCACCGATCCCACGGCCGGCGAGGATGTCCAGCGC
>DATLZF010000727.1:0-3045 GCA_035574135.1 Candidatus Methylomirabilota bacterium | reverse complement strand
CTGACCAATCCGAACAAGCGATTGTGGTGACACGATGACACGTGAAGGGGAGCTCGCGGAATGGAGGCGATCGAATCCTCGGCCGGGGCGCATGCCGCGCCCGGAGTAACGGCGGTGTCGCGGCGGCGCTTTGCGCGCGCGCGGCCCTGGCCTCGGCCTGCATCAAGATCGCGCGGGCCTCAAGGCGATGAACGCGCAAGGCCATGGCTTCCTCGGCGCTGCGGGCCGCCGAAACCGTCACGTCTCTCGCGGCGCGGGCGCTGCCCTCCAGTTTCTTGGCCAGGGCCTCAAGGTGTTCCCGTGCCAGCTTGACCTGTTTCTCGAGACCTTCGCCCGCTTCCGCCTTCTGCTTGCGCAGGTTCTCGCTTGCGGCCGCCAGGCGTTGCCGGCTGCGTGGCGGGGTAGTTCGCGGATTCGCCACAACGCGTCGTTCGGCATGACGGAAGGCCCTGTAATCATCGGGCACGGGGGCGCAATGGCCAACCTGGCCGGTCCGCGCGAGGTGTGGAGTCAATCCCGCGACAACTGGAGCAGCGTGCCCCGGGCGGGCGAACTGGTGGGCCCGCTCGGATTTGAACCGAGGACCAAGCGATTATGAGTCGCCTGCTCTGACCGCTGAGCTACGGGCCCGCTGCCCGGGCAAGATGCCGCCGTGCCCGCCCCGCTGGCAACCGGATATTCTGCCCGGGACGCGGCGCCCCCGGCGGTGTTGTCCGGCGGGCCTTATTCGGTGCCGACGCGATAGAATCGTTGGGCGTGATCCATCGCCTCCGCGTCGAGGGACAGGGTCGCCTCCTGCGTGTTGCTGAACTCGAAGCGGTCGGTCCAGTCGCGCAAGTCGATGGAGCCCTGCAAACCGTGCATCCGCCGGGTTCGCCCTCGATGGAAAAGACGCAGCCAAGGTCCGGGGGCCAGGCGCTGCACCGCCAGCCGGGCACCGTTCAGCCAGCGGCTCGGAAGGACCGCGCCCAGGTTGCCAATGGTGAGAAAGGTGCCATCGATCCACCGCACGCCGAGCAGGTTCTCCAGCGTGCGCGAAACCCGCGGCGCCCACTGGAAGGTGTTGGTCGAGGTCAGGATGCGGCCTCGGTTTCCGACCACGGCCTGGTGCCCATCGTGCCAGGTCACGCTGCGGAGGTTGGCTCCGTTCTCCGTCACGCCCGAGCTGCGCAGGAACCAGCTCGTTCCTTCGGCGGAGACAATGATCGCACGTCGTTGCCGGCCACCACGAAAAGCCCGTCGGCGCAGGCAATGCCACGCAGGTTCTTTCCCGGGTTGGGATTGGGAGGGGTGGACAGCCAGTCGATGCCATCGCTGAAGACAAACAGGGAACCATCCTGTCCACCGAGGCTATCGCCCACGATGACGAAGCGCCCGGCGCCGGCCGCCGTGCCGTCGAGGTCGCGCGTGGGACCCGGTTCCACCCAAGTTTCGCCGTCGGAGGAGGTGATGGTCGTGCCGTTCTCGCCCACGGTCCCGAACGCGACCGCGCTCCAGTTGCCGTCCAGAAGCGGATCCTCCCGGCTCGTCCACGTCATGCCATCCGGGGAAGTGCGGAAGCCGAAGTTCCCGACCGCAACGAAGACGCTGCGGCCATAGGCGAGATCCGAGATGATGCCCTCCGCCCCTCGCCGGGCGTCCGGTGGGCGCCGTCGTCCAACGTAAGAACGCGGTCTCCACCCGCCACGAACCGGCCCATGCCACGCGCGATGCCGCACTGAGCGAAGCCGTCCTCCACGGTCTGCGGCTGCCAGGTGATGCCATCGTGCGAGGCCAGCCTGAGGCCGTCCCGGCGGCAGCATACCGTCCTCCGCCGAAGGCCACGTCACGCAGATAAGGCCCCACGCTGGAGGGACGGTTGTTCCCACGTCCAGCCGTCAACGGAACTCAACACCAGCGACCAGCCGGGGCCGGAATACCTGCCTCCCACGCCCACGAACCGCCCGTCCTGGAAAATGACTGCTTGGAGAAATCCGGCCCAGGGCGTCAGGATGGAACTCCACTGCGAGCCTTCGGGCAAGGTGCGGACGAACGCCGTGGGGCTGCCGCCCTCGGCCACGGCACCCGAACGTGCCATTGCCGTGGGCGACTTCCACCAGCGAACAGGTGTCTGGATGCGGCTCAGCGACGGCCAGCGCAACACGGCTCCGCAGTGCGAGCGCGCCCAATACCGTGCAAACAGTCGCCGTGATGGGTTACTCCTCGGCGTCGATGGAGCTCATCGAACGGGAGTCGGTGAAGCAGCAGTCAGGCCGGATGTCGCACCCACATCAACGGCTGTTCCGCGGCCGATTCTACTCAAGGAGTTTGTTATTGATTGAAGGCGGGGTGCCGGGCGGCTGGGTGACTCAAACCAAACCGGAACGATGCCGTTGGAACAGGGGAACGCACCCGCCCCGGGCGCCGCCAACCGCGCCCTCGCAGTTGGCGGGAGGCGTTCGATTCCCGCACCGTTCGGCGAACTCGAATGCGCCCGAGTGCGGCGCGAGAGCGCGCCGGACCACAGCCGGGGCGGCTGCGCTCTCCATCACTTCAACTGCATCGTTCCGGCTAAATGTGACCGGGGCAGGACGGGAAGACCCAACGCCTCTATGCGCCCGAGCCGCAGACGCCCTGTCAACGGCTGCTGGAGAGACCGGACATACCGGAGGCAGCAAAGTCCCGGCTGCGAGCCGACCATGCGCGGCTGGATCCGTTTGCGTTGGAGAAAGGCATGAGGGGAAATTCAAGAGCTTCTTCACTGTCCTCGGTAACCTCAATCGTGAGGCCACCAAGCGCCAACGTCTCCAGCCTCCGGTAACGTTCTGCCGTGAGTCAACACGCAGCGCTTTTCATGACTCCGCACGCAATGCTGGCGGTGATGACGCTTGGGGCTCCGACCTCGGAAAGCGGGTTTCCGGACACGACGAAACCTCTCTCGACAGCCCCGGCGCCGTTGTTATGGTCGCCCTGTTCAACTCCCATCCCCGAATGCTTATGAAAACGACACGCAACGGTTTCGCCCTGAGTATGGTTGCTGCCGGCGCGGCGGTACTGGCGGCGGTT
>DATLZF010000726.1:0-5309 GCA_035574135.1 Candidatus Methylomirabilota bacterium | reverse complement strand
CGACGGGTGAGGGAGCTGGAACAGGGTGTGACGGCGCCGGTGCTGGTGGGAGGGCGGGCCGTCCCCTTGTCTCCGGGCACCTCGGAGACCGAGGAGCCGTGCACGGTGTGGATGGGGCGCGGCCAGGCGCTGCTGCAGTTGGGGCGGGCTCGCGAGGCGCTGGAGTGCTTCGACAGGGCATTGGCGGAAGATGCGCGACACGTCGAGGCGTTGTTGAAGCGCGGACTGGCCCTTGAGCGTTTGAACCGTCTGGACGAGGCACGACAAAGTTACGAGCGCGCGGCTGAACTGGCGCCCGATCAGCCCCGGCCGTGGCTTTGCCAGGCGGGCGTGTTGAATCAACAGGAACGTTTCGCCGAGGCGCTCGCCTGCTACGAGCGCGCGCTGCACGTGCGTGAGCGCGGCGCTGGCAAGTCCGCGTGATCTCATGCGGCTCGGTGCTCGTGCGGTGAAGGCACGACGCGGGAAAAATGTCCGCGCTGGCGGTTTCGTGCTTGCGCGTTGCGCGAGGCTGCGCATAGAACTGTCGCACCAAATGCACCTGCAGGACATCGGAAGTGGCAGCACGCATGAAGTGGCGCACTGGGAATCTGCAGCTTCGTTCAGAGAAGTCCTCGCGCCGTCCTCCGGCTTTTCGGATGACCGCGCTCTTTTCATCCCCCCTCAGCTCTGAACTCAAAGTCCGATCGGAGGTGATACACAGTGGCAGCTAAGAAGAAAGCAGCGAAGAAAGCGAAGAAGAAGTAGTCACACCTGTCACCAGGATGGAAACCCTGGCTTGTGTGGCAGGCTTTCCATCCTGGCAGTTTCCTTCCTCCGTCATGGCCACCTTGGTCTTCGACATCGAAACGACGGCCCTCCCCCTCGATACGTTTGACGCCACGCAACAGGAGTACCTTTTCCGTGAGGCCACCCGTCTGCCCGACGAAGCCGAGCGCGCCGCCCGCCGCGCCGAACTGGAGCGCATGTTGAACCTCTATCCGCTCACTGCGCGGGTGGTGTGCGTGGCCATGCTCAACGCCGATACCCGGCGCGGCCAGGTGTTGTTCACCGCCGAGGATTTTGAGGAGGACGACGGGGCGGATCGACCCGTCGAATTTGTTGCGTGCATGGACGAGACGGAGTTACTCACGGCGTTCTGGGAGGTGGCCCGCCGCTACGACACGGTGGTGACGTTCAACGGCCGGGGCTTCGATGTGCCCTTCCTTTATCTCCGCTCGGCTCTGCTCAACGTGCCCATCAGCCGCAAGGACTGGCTCGGCTACCGTTTCTCCAGCGAACCGCATTGCGATCTGGCCGATCAATTCACGTTCTACGGCGGCTCGCGGGACGGCGCCGGCCGGCGCTTCAACCTCGATTTCTACTGCAAGGCCTTTGGCATCGAGTCTCCCAAGAGTCACGGCGTGACGGGCATGGATGTCACCCAGATGATCAACGAGGGACGCCATCGGGAAATCGCCGAGTACTGCCTGCGGGACGTGGAAGCGACGGTTCAGCTCTACCATCTGTGGCGCGAGCGCCTGGCTGGCATCAAGTGAAGCTCCCGCCGTCGCCGGCGTGCGGCGATGACCCCGTTCATGACCGATCCTCGTTCGCTGTTGATTTGTTTCGCCGTCCGGGAGGAAGCCAGGCCGCTGCTGCGACGCCTGGGGCCAAGGAAGTCGGTCGCGGTCGTGGTCACCGGCATGGGCCACGCCAACGCGCGGCGGGCGGTGCTGCGGGAGCTTGAGCGGCAGCCGGTCGCGCGCGTGCTGACCTGTGGCTTCGCCGGCGGCCTCAACCCCGAGCTGGAGCGCGGCGCGGTGGTGTTTGACGTGGATACGGCCTGGCCCCGGCCGGAGGCGTGGCTCGAACTGGGCGCTCGTCCGGCCCGTTTTCACTGCGCCGGTCGCGTTGCCATCACGGTCGCGGAGAAACGCTGGCTGCGCGAGGCCACGGGCGATGACGCGGTGGAGATGGAGTCCGGCGTGATCCGCGCGCTGTGCCGCGAGCGCGGCCTGCTCTCCGCCACCGTGCGGGTCATCTCGGACACGGCGCACGACGACTTACCGTTGGACTTCAACGAACTCCTGGATGCGCGTCAGCGGTTGAGCGCGCTGAAACTGGCCGCGGCCGTGGCGAAATCGCCGCGCGGCCTCGCCGGTTTGTTGCGCTTGCAGCGCCGCACCAGCGATGCGGCGACGCGCCTTGCGTCCGTCCTGGCCCGGTGGCTCGACACGGAGGTCCCGGGCGATTGAGTGTGTGCCGTGGTCTCGTGGCGGGCTGGAATCAGCCGCCCGAGATAGTCCCCGGGCCTGATCGGCCCCGAAACTGCGGTGCGGCGCGCGCACTGGCCGGTGGTTGCCTCAACCGTCCCGCGAAGTGGGCTTGGCCGATTCCTCGGCGAGCGTTTTGCCCACCTCGGCCCCGGGGGCGCGCCGGGACCTGTCGCTCCAGCCCACCATCATGGCGCCGGTCATGATGAGCAGCACGCCGCTCCAGCGCAGCCAGGTCACTTCCTCCTGGCGGATGATGCGCGCGGCGAGCGTGGTGAGAACGAACCCGAGTGAAGTCAAAGGCCAGATCAGGCTGACGTCATGTTTCGAGATCAACACCAGCAGGCCAATGAAGAATCCGGTTTCGAAGAGCATTCCGGTCCATATCCAGCCATTGGTGGCTCCGGCGCGGATCACCCGGCACAACTCGGCCCAGTTGGCGCGTTCCATCGGCCCCACCTGACGCAGGCCGTGCGCGAGCAACACCACCCCGATCGCTTCGAGGATCAGGGCCGCCAGCAGTATCGTGATCAGTCGTGTCATGTCGTTCAGCGGTTTCGGACGGCGTCGGGGCCCGGCGGTAATCCGGCAAGGGCCGTTTCGCCGCCAGCGTCCACGGCCCGGCCGGAGCAGTAAAGTCGGGAGTCGAATCGGGCCTGTTCGCAAGGACGGGTCGGGGAAGGAGGCATTCCCCGCCTGTCCGGGTCGTCGGGGCAACGGGGCGCCGCTGGGCGGATGGCTTGGCGCTCTCCCTGTGCCGGGAGGATGTGCTTGCCCGATGTTGACCGTGATCGCACGGCGTCGGCCTGCCCCGACTCTCGAGCCCGGCGCACCCGCGCCACGGCGTCCCGGCGTTTTCGGGCTAAAGGGGGGCGGGATCGCGCCGATTGTAAGGCCGGCCTGATATGAATCGGTACATGGTGTTCACCTACTATGTGGGAAGAGCGCTGGGCGGGATGAAGGATTACCTGGATTCGTTCGAGAGTATCGACGAGGCCTTGGAAAACATCCTGGCCGAGCCCAACCGCTACTTCCAGATCGTGGACCGCGATTCGCTGTGCGTCGTGCGCCAAGGGTTGGCCATTTTCAAGGATGTGCGCCCCGAGGAACATCTTTCCGGCGACTCGCCTGCGGACTTCTCGGATTAGAGCGGTGCCAAAAAGGCCCGACCCGCCCGGGCCGCGCCTTGGCGAGGCCGCCGCGTTGAACGGCTACTCTGCCCCGGTGTGAGGTGGTGCGCGGCCCCGTTTTTTTCTTCAAACCGTGGTCGTGCCGCGATCCCGTCGCGTGTGGCGCTTCCAATACGGGAGAACCCGTGTTGCTTGCCTCCGGCGAGCGCTATTTGGAGCCCAGTTGACTGGCCATGGTGAAAATGGGCAGCAACAAGCCCAGCGCCAGAAACCCAATGCCCGCCGCCACCAGGCAAAGGATGGCCGGCTCGATCAGCCGTACGGCCTGGTCCACCTGCCGATTGGTTCGTCGTTCGACCGTGTCGGCAATCTGCACCAGCACCTTGTCCAGTTTGTTGGATTCCTCGGCCACGGTGATCATGGCCAGAATCTGTTCGGGGAAGAAGCCACCCTCGCCCAGCGGCTCGGACAATCGCTTGCCGTCGCGGACGGATTCGGCGGCGCGCGCAATGCGATCGCCGAGGATCGCCGAGCCAGTGGCGTCCTTGCTGATTTTGAGGGCCTGCAACAACGGCACGCCGTTGGCCAGCATGGTGCCCAGGATGCGGCAGAAGCGGGTGATGGCCAGCAGGCGGAAGGCATCGCCCACCACCGGCACTTTGAGACGCCAACGTTCCGTCCAGCGCCGCGCCGTCTCGCTTCGAAGATGGGTCCAGACCATCGCCCCGGCGGTGCCCGCGCCGATCAGCAGCAGATACCAGTAGCTGCGCACCACCTTGCTGGCGCCGAAAAGGATCTCGGTGGGCAGAGGCTTTTTCGCATTCGCCAGCAGGGGCTCGAAGCGGGGCACAAAAAAGATAAGGGCGCCAATCATCACCGCG
Organism: Candidatus Methylomirabilota bacterium; assembly: GCA_035574135.1. Taxonomy (GTDB): domain Bacteria; phylum Verrucomicrobiota; class Verrucomicrobiia; order Limisphaerales; family DATLZF01; genus DATLZF01. The sequence goes on along the minus strand of DATLZF010000726.1, from coordinate 1,043 downwards.
GTGCCCAGGAGTGTGAGCAGCGCGGGATAGATCAGGGCGCCGAGCACCTTGCCGCGCAGTTCCTCGAAGCGTTCGAGGAAGCCGGACAGGCTGCGCAGGACTTCCTCGAGGAACGCGGCCCGTTCGCCCGCTTGGATCATGGCCGTGTGCAGCACGGGAAACGCCTCGGGAAAGTCGCGCATCGAATCGGTCAGCGTGCGGCCGTCGGCCACCTTGGCGCGAATTTCCTTGAGCAACTCGCGCAGAGCCGGGTTCACAGTGGAGCGGATGAGCGAATCCAGCGCCCGCAGCAGCGGCACGCCGGAGCCCAGCAAGTCCGCGAGCTGGCCGTACATCAGGCCGAGGTCCCGTGCCCGCACACGGCGCCTGGCCCGAGGGCGACCCGCCGCTACGCCGTCACCGCGCACCGCCAGGGCGAACAGCCGTTTCTCGGCCAGTGCCCGCAGCACGGCTGCCTCGCTCTCCGCCTCCAGCGCCCCGGTGACGCGCTGGCCGGATTCATTGAGCGCGGTGTATTCGAACCGGTTCATGCACCGCCAGAACGTCTGGCTGCCCGACGATGAGAACCGGGTGCCGCGAAATCCGCCATGCGAAACTGCCCTCGTGCCGCGCTCACAGAGCGGTACAGGCAACAACCTCGTCCGGGGTGGTGATGCCCTGCCGCACCTTGATCCAGCCGTCCTCCCGCAGCAGACGCAGGCCGGAGGCGCGGGCGACGCTGACGATCGCCGGTGCCGGGGCGCGCTCGACGATCTTTTCGGCGATGGCGTCGTTCATTACCAGCAGTTCGTACAAGCCACTGCGCCCACGGTAACCGGTGTTCCGGCAGCGGGGGCAGCCGGTGCCGCGGTAGAGTAGTTGGCCCGGCTCGAGCACGAGATCGCGGGGCAGTTGGGCCCGGTCGGGTTCGTAGGCGGTCTTGCACTGGGAACAAATCTTGCGCACCAGCCGTTGCGCCATCGAACCGGCCAGTGTGCTGCTGATGAGGAAGGGCTCGACGCCCATGTCGATGAGGCGGGTGGGCGCGGAAGCGGCGTCATTGG
>DATLZF010000725.1:0-3447 GCA_035574135.1 Candidatus Methylomirabilota bacterium | reverse complement strand
GGTCGGTTTCTCGACTTCATCGGTGCCGGCTGGGTGCTGAGTGCCGAACTGAGGGACGGAAAGGTCGTGCAGATCACCCTCATGGCGGCCGGGGCGGCAAGCCATTGAAGCGCCAGGTTCGAACGCGGCCACGAAGGAGGCGAAGATGCTGAGGATGACGATTACCCGGATCACCCCGCTCGGTGCGCTTTCAGAGGAGGACGCCGCATGACCTTGAGATCGTTGTTTCTCACCCTCGCGCTCGTCGGCCTGGGCGCGACCGTGGCGGTTGCCCAGGAGCGCTGCCGGCCGGGTGAGTACCAGTTCGACGACTGGTGCATCAAAGGCGGGCCGGCGCGGAGCGCGCTCGAAGGCAGCCCCTACATGGGGGCGTCTATGGGCTACTCCACCGGCACCATCGGTGACCTGGGCTTCGTTCCGGACCGGAAGGGCTGGGGCGTGAACGTGCGGACCGACATCCGGCTGCTCTCCTGGCTCACCGCCCCCGAGAAGCTGGGCGATGCGACCGACGCCAACGCCGCGGGGACGCTCACGCTGATCGTACCGCTCAGGTTGTCGCTCGCGATGACGCCGTCGAAATCGGTGGTGTCGCCACCGCCACTATCGCTGCAGGCCCCCAGGGCCAGCGCGCATGCCAATGCCAGAAGTTGTCTCCGCATCGTGTTCTCCATGTCGTGGTTGTTGGTTAGAAGAGCCCCAGGGCAGCGCCCGAGAGCACCCGAATCCCCACGTGCACGCGTTTCCACGTTGCGGGGACCGGCAATTCGCCTTGCATGTCCTGCACGCGGAACTGCGTGACCGCGGATCCTTCGATACGCTCCAACGCGCCGGTCAGGTGCGTGCGGCCGAGGAACGGGATGTCCACCCTCGCGCTCCGCATCCGGTTGTCGCCGCCGAACGAGTAGTAGCCCTGGAAGGCGAACGTCCGCCGGCCCGGGCGCAGCAGCACGCGAACGGCCAGCGGGAAAGCCTTGCCGCTCATCGTGGCATCACCGATCCGGTAGTCGTACTGGTCCCAGCGGAACCCGCCGAGCACGGCGCCCCGCTTGAACCCCACCCCGGCCATCAGCTCGTAGCCGAAGTCCATATTGAACGCGCTCCGACTGCTCTCCCATCCCTGCACGTTGGCGTTGCCGAACATCGGGACCGAGTCGCTGGTGCGCTTACCGAGCGCGTCGAGATCCAGATAGAGCAGGTCCCACAGCATGAACCCCTTGCCCTTGCTGGCGGTGAGCCAGGAGAGCAGCCGGATGTCGGTCCGCACGTTCACGCCCCAGCCCTTGCGGTCCGGAACGAAGCCCAGGTCACCGATGGTGCCGGTGGAGTAGCCCATAGACGCACCCATATACGGGCTGCCTTCAAAGGCGGCGCGCAGCGGTCCGGCCTTGGCGCACAGGTCCTCAAACTGCAGATAGCCCGGCGGGCAGGCGTCGCTTTGCGCGTCCAGGGACCGACTGCTGAACGTGGCGCCGAGCGCGATGCATGCGACGCATCCGATCATCCGCGCCGAAATGGTCTCAGTCATGAACCCCTCCTTCGAGCGTGAATCGAGCACGGTTTCTCCACGATTAGTTCGTCGCTGCCGCAGTGAGCCGTACGACAGACACCGATTGCCCGTTCGGCACCACGAGCTGTCTTCCCTTGTCACCCACCCACACCCGCGGATTGCCACCGGCTTTCACCTTCCACCGGGACGCCCCGTCGGACAGCGCGATGACCTCCACGTCGCCGCTCTTGGCAGCCCACACGACCACGTCTCTCAAGACGATCGGCTCCTGCCGCTCGGAGACCTCGGCCTTTCTTTCCCAGACCACGTCACCGGCGTAGTTGCGGCACACGAGGGACTTGGCCCCCGCCGAGTACTCCACAAACCGCGCCGTCGCGGCATCTGGCGGAGCCACTCCCGGACTTCCATCCGCAATCGAGACATTGAGCACCTTGCCGGCTTCGCTGGTCAAACGCACCTGGCGAGACACCGAGAAGGCGAACGAGGTGATCTTCTTTCCCTCGATCTCGCCGCGAGACCAGACGACTCGTCCGGTCGCTTTGTCGGCCGCCACGAACTTGTAGGGCCCAACCCATTTCCCGTCCTCCCGCTTGCCGCGATCCACCAGGAAAAGGACCGGGAGTGACGGATCGCCCACGGCGAACAAGTACGGTCCCTGCTTCAGCTCCCAGCGCTGAGCCCCAGACTCCCAGTCGAACGCCCGGATCGCATCCTCGCTCCGGACGAGCAGGGCTTCCGGTGACGCCTGCCAGCCGGCCCCGCCGCCGCGCCGCACGGTCCACTTCTTCTCCCCGGTGAGGAGGTTCACGCGGCTAACGAACTGGTTCTCGGAGACGAGGAGATCGTTGTCGCCCAACGGACTACTGTCGCCCTGAGCCTCGAGATCGCGGGCCGAGTACAGCGTGGTGCCCGCCCGGTCCAGATCCATGCTCCAGCCGGGGTCACCGGTCCCGGCCTTCACCGCGCTCAGTTTGTCGCCATCACGCAGGAACACGAATGGCCCGTACAAGCCCTCGAAGCGATCGATCTTCTGAGGGCTCTTCCAGAGCAAAGCGCCGTCAGCCAGGTTCAGGACCTCGAGCCGCTCGCCAACGATCACGACGCGGTCAGCGTCGGCGCGGAGTGAGTACACATGTCCCCGCGGATCAGGGGCGAGTGTGAACACGCGGAACTGCAACGTCTTCCGTCCGCCGCCCTTACCCTGGTAGCTCGCCACCCGCGCCCAGTACCCACCCGGCTCATCGAACCACTGCCCTTTGCTCTTGTGCGACCAGACGATTCGACCCGTGGCGCCGTCCACCAGCAGCACCTGCGGATCGTCCTTGAATCCGTCCCCGCAGTTGTCGTTGCCGAACATCAGAAGGCGATCCGGGGGAAGCTGCACCAACCCGTCCAGATTGATGGGGCCCGCCTGATCACAGGTGAGGGTCCACTTCGGACCATCCAGGCCCACCGAACTGATCGGCCCTGTGCCCAGCAGGAGCCGGCTGTCGTTGGCATCCACCAACACCACCGGTCCGGTCTCGTTCATTTTGTAGCCCAGCTCAACTTCGTGACGCCACAGGGGTTTCCCCTCGGACACCGAGTACGCGTTGATCCGGCCGCCCATCTTCAGGAGCCCACGATCGATATCCACACCCACCAGCGTGTCGCCGAAGAACTCCCACACGTCGGTATTGCCGTCCTTGAGCGGCATCGTGACAGCGCTGAGCTGCTGTGCGGCGGGAACGCTGGTGACGCCACAAACCAGCGCGAGACCGAGCGGGGTGATCCGGGTAATCGTCATCCTCAGCATCTTGGCCTCCTTCGTGGCCGCGTTCGAACCTGGCGCTTCAATGGCTTGCCGCCCCGGCCGCCATGAGGGTGATCTGCACGACCTTTCCGTCCCTCAGTTCGGCACTCAGCACCCAGCCGGCACCGATGAAGTCGAGAAACCGACC
>DATLZF010000724.1:0-2850 GCA_035574135.1 Candidatus Methylomirabilota bacterium | reverse complement strand
CGGCCTGGCGGCTGCGCACCTCCTCAAGGGCGGCGTCGTGCCGGTTGAGGGCCACCTTGTAGGCGGCCTCGACCGTGTCCACCTCCGCCGGGGGCGCGATGCCGCTGTCGGCGAGCTTGAGGACGCGCGCGCGGTTTTGGGCGGCCTCCTCGAGCACGGCCCGCGCTTGTCGCACCACGCTGGTCTCGTCCGGTTTGAACTGGTCGTCCTCCCCTTCCAGCGGCAGCCCGACCGCGGCGCGGGCCTGCGCCAGCAGGGCGGCGGCCTGTTGGAGACGCAACTCGTAGTCGCGCGGTTCCACTTGCGCCACCACCTCGCCCTGTTCGACGGCCGTGCCGATGTCCACATGCATCAGCTTGAGGCGCCCCGGCACCTTGACGCTCAAGGTGGACGATTCCTGTGCGGCCAGCGACCCGGTGACCACAATGATTCGTTCCAGCGGACGCATGGTCGCCTCCGCGACGGTGACGACTCGCGGCGCGGCGGCCGGCGCGGGCGCCTGGGGGCGTTGCCGTTCACCGCAGGAGACGAGCGCGACCGCGAAAACAGCCGGCAGCGGCCAATTCGAACGGGTGGCGGAATTCACGAGGCGCAGCATACACAAGGCAAAAGCTTATCGGCTACGGGAATCGTCGTCGCCGGGGGCCGCGACGGCGCGGATGCCAGTTGATCCGAGGTCGGTGCGGCCGCCCGGCCCGCGCTCGCGGGCGGCTCGTGACGCCGGCTTGGTCGGAGCGGGCCGAGGTCCGCCGTCCGCAGGGCGCCCGTGCCCGGCGAGCCGGGCTGCGTCATCGGGGGGCCGCCGCCCTGCGGATTCAGCCGGCTGCGGAGGGGGCAGCGGTACCGGCGGTGGTGAGGCTTGTTCCGTAGTTTGGCATCTCCGCTCCCCCGCGGTGGCCGTCTTCCTCAAGTCCACAAGGATGAGCAAATCATTGCGCGGCGAACACGGGTGGTGCATGCTGCGTCCAACTCGCTATGGCCTACGCGCTCTTGCAACAGGAACTGCTGCCGCCCGAGGTCGAGCAGCTCAAGCGGGCGTTCAGTGTCTGGCCGGCGCTGACGGAAATCGACGCCCACACCGTGGCGCGCGATGCGTTCGGCATCCTGCTCAAAGGCCTTGAATTGGAGCAGGCCAATTTGCTGCAGGCCTCCTTGCGGAAAGAGGCCATCGAGACCGTTGTGATCAAAGAGTCCGACCTACCGGCCATCCCCGCGGCCAGGGTGATCAAACAGGTCGAGTTCCTGCCGACGCACCTGACGATGTTCGATCCGATCCGCAGGAAGATCGAGCTGCCGTGGACCGACATCCTGCTCATCGGCGCGGGCAACGTGCGGTTGCAGGAGATGCGTCGGATCAAGACTTCGCACGGCGAACCGCAGGTTCGCGCGGTGGGCGTCGTGCAGGACAACCCCGGCGTGTCCCGTCCGAAGGAGGAGGCGCGGTTCCACTACGTGCTGGAGATCTTCACTGCGGACGCGGCCGCGCGCTACAGCTTGACGGCTGACGACTTCGACTTCGACTGTCTCGGAGCCAGGGTCAGTGCGAACCTCGAGGACAACTTTGCCACCCTGGTGGGGGCAATCGAAGAGTACGCGCCGCACGCCAGTCTCAACCAGGGCGCCTACCTGATTTGCAAAGAGTCCCGGCCCCCGTTCAAGTACCCGAGCAAGGCCGCGTTCTGGGAGGAATTGACGTGGATGCTCTGGCGCATTGCCGAGGCGAACAAGGCGGAGGCCGTCCGGTCGCCTGATGCCACCGGCTCTTGAACCACCTCAGCCCGGCGGCCAGCCCATCGGCCGCCCGCCGAGGATGTGGCAGTGCAGGTGGGGCACGGACTCGCCCCCGTCCTTGCCGTTGTTGATCACCAGCCGATAGCCACCCGCACTGAGGCCCATCAGGCGGGCAACCTCCGCTGCCTTCAGCAGCAAATGCCCCAGCAAGAGCTGATCCTCGGATGCGGCTTCGGCCAGACGGGGGATGGCCTTGCGGGGCACGATGAGAATATGAGTGGGCGCCTGGGGGTTGATGTCGCGAAACGCCACCACCTGTTCGTCCTCGTAAACGATCTGGGCGGGAATCTGACGGGCGGCGATCTTCTCAAAAAGGGTCACGGGATTAGCCTCCCTTCAACGCAACACCAGCAACGCATGATCCGGTTGGGGTTTTTCGGCGCGGAGGCAGCGCCGCACGTAGTCCACAGCCTGATCGTGTAGGCGCTGGCAGCGAGGATTCCATCGCTTCGCCCCCACCAAGCGCTGGACACAATGGCGCAGACCGCGAAGTCGCAGCACATCCGGCGACTTGGCCAGATGCCGGCGCAGTTCATCCCGGAGTCGCTGGAAGAACGCCATCTCCAAGTTTTCGTCGCCGTTGGGGACCAAGCATGCGAGATCGGCGTCAATGACGCGTACCGGCCCGGGCCAGGGGTGCCCCGACGCCACGTCCAGCCCCAAGGACTTCAAGGCGACTTCCAAGGCCTTGGAAAACTCGGTGACGGAAACCGTCGTGCGGCCCAGTTCGCTCTTGAAGTAGTGCAGCACCGCCAAGGCGGCGTTGCGGATGACGTGAGGTTCGATCAGCGAGGCGGCTTCACCCAGGAGCTCGACCGTCACAGCTTCGACGGAGCAGGGGACGTTCTGCCCGTCGCCCGTCCTAAAAACCAGGCAATCGTGCCGTAAGAGTATCATTTTTCTTCTCCAGTCGTTTGACTTCCTGCACGAAGTCGGTGGCTTCCTCGAAGCGGCGGTAGATGCTGGCGTAGCGGACGTAGGCCACCGGATCCAAACCGCGCAACCCGCCCATGACCCGTTCGCCGATCTCGCCCACCGGCACCTCACGCTCAAAGGTCC
>DATLZF010000723.1:0-6591 GCA_035574135.1 Candidatus Methylomirabilota bacterium | reverse complement strand
CGCAGGTCCGGCGTCTCATCGAATCCACCGATTACCTGGGCTCGCCGTTTGACGCGGAGGCCAAACGCGCCCTCGCCGCCGCCCTGAAGGAAACCGACACTGCCAGGGCCATCGAGCAAATCCAGAAAACCCTCGATGCGCACTGCCTGTTTCTGGTGGCGATCAATCCCGAGCTGCGCGTGAAAGTGGCGCCGGGTCCGGCCAGGCCGGAACTCGTCGAGCAGGGCTGGCGGCAGTTCCTGGTCAAGGTGACCAACGACGCCGGCACCACGTCGGCCCTGCGGGCCGACAGCCCGAACGCGCGCCGCCTGCACGGTTCGCCGCGGGAGGAAGTCGCGGATCGGTGGCTGGACCTGATGATGTTCGACAGCCAGCCCATGACCAAGACGCTCAGCGGCCTTGCCTTGGAATATCGGATTGTGCAGCTCTACAGCCGCGACGCGGGCAAACGGGAGGCGCGCATCGGTTTCAACGTCGGCCAGGGCACGCAGGATCTCGGTTTCCGCAGCGAGGTCGATCTGCTCTTCGACTGCCTGTCGGCGCACCCCGTGACCTTGCGGGTGAAGGATGAGAACGGCGCCCCCACCGTGGCATCGTTTGTGATTCGCGACCCCCAGGGCCGCGTCTATCCCTCGCAAGCCAAGCGGCTGGCGCCAGACTTCGCGTTCCACCCGCAGGTCTATCGTGGCGACGGCGAGATGGTGAAGCTGCCGGCCGGCACCTACACGGTCGAGTTCTCGCGCGGGCCCGAGTCGTTGACCCGCACGCGAACCCTCACCGTGACGCCCGCGACCACCGAAGCAAGCTTCCAGGTCGAGCGGTGGATCGACCCCTCCAAGCATGGCTGGTGGTCCGGAGATCATCACATCCACGCGGCGGGCTGCGCGCATTACGTCAAGCCGACCGAAGGCGTGCATGCGGAGGACATGATCCGGCACGTCATGGGCGAGGACTTGAAGGTGGGAGCCAACCTTACCTGGGGTCCATGCTTCGACTACCAGAAGCAGTTCTTCTGCGGCGCGGTGGACAAGGTCTCGAAGTATCCCTACCTCCTGCGCTACGACATCGAGGTGTCGGGCTTCGGCTCGCATCAATCCGGCCACCTCTGTCTGCTGCGATTGCGTGATCAGATATACCCCGGCGGCGATTCGAAGGATCACTGGCCCACGCTTGGTCTGAACACGCTTCGGTGGGCCAAGAAGCAGGGCGCCGTCACCGGCCCGGCGCATTCCGGCTGGGGCCTCGAAGTGAAGACCAAGGATTTGCCCAACTACGAGGTGCCGCCATTCAACGCCATCGGCGCCAACGAATACATCGTCGATGTCACGCATGAAGTGCCCGGTCCGGATGGCAAACTGGTGCCCGCGGTCGATTTCATTTCCACAGTGGACACGCCCTACGTGTGGGAGTTGAACATCTGGTATCACACCCTCAACTCGGGCTTCCGCACCCGCATCAGCGGCGAGACGGATTTCCCCTGCATCTACGGCGAGAAGGTGGGCCTCGGCCGCTCCTACGTGAACCTGGGGGACAAGCTCGATTACGACGCCTGGTGCGAGGGCATCCGCGAAGGCCGCAGCTATGTCAGTGAGGGCAAGAGCCACCTGATCGATTTCAAAATCAACGGCCATGCGCTCGGTGAAGCGGGCAGCGAGTTGAAGCTGCCGGCCGCGGGGCGCATCAAGGCCACCGCCAAGGTGGCCGCCCTGCTGAATGAAAGGCCGGATCCCACCCTGCAGAACCGCGATTACACGCAGAAACCCTATTGGGACATCGAGCGCGCCCGTATCGGCCCCGGTCGCGAAGTGCCGGTCGAGCTGGTGGTGAACGGCTACCCGGTGGCGAAAAAAAACCTGGTGGCCGATGGCCGCCTGCGCGAGATCGAGTTCGACGCCGCCATCGAGCGCAGCAGTTGGGTGGCGTTGCGCATCCTGCCCTCATCGCACACCAATCCGATCTTCGTGCTCGTGGATGGCAAACCCATCCGCGCCTCGCGGCGCAGCGTCGAGTGGTGCCTCAAAGGCGTCGAGCAATGCTGGAAGGAGAAGCAACGCTTCATCAAGCCGGCCGAACTCGAGGACGCCATGGCCGCCTATGCCCACGCGCGGGCCACTTACCAGAGGCTGCTGGCGGAGTGCGAGGTGGACTGAGGGCAAGGGGGCGGCTCCCCGCGGCATCCGGGGCTTGCTCCATCCCCCGCACCGGCCGGCGGGCGCCCCGCCACGCAGAGGTGAAAGGCGGCCGAGTGCCGCCAAGGCCGCCCGAAACGTCACGCCACGACCCGCACGAAATCAGGCCGAGCGTTTCTGCTTCACCACGATTTCGAGCGACGCCTTGTTCTTGGCAATGCTGTGCGGCGGCAGCACGCCCCGCCAGTTGGTGCACGGATAAACGAGCGATTCCCGCCCGATCACGCTGCCCGGGTTCAGCACGCTGTTGCAACCGATGTCGGTGTGGTCGCCCAGCAGCGCGCCGAACTTGCGCAGGCCGGTGTCCAGGCGCCGTCCCTCGTGCTCGACCATGACGTTGCCCTTGACGACCTTCACGTTGGACAGAATCACGCCCGCACCCAGGTGCGCCCGGTGGCCGAGGATCGAATCGCCCACGTAGTTGAAGTGCGGCACCTGGCAGTGATTGAAGAGCAGGACGTTCTTCAACTCGCAGGAGTTGCCGACCACGCAGCCGTCCCCCACGATCACATCCTCGCGCAAGTAGGCGCCGTGCCGGATCTGGCAATCCCGGCCGATGATGGCCGGCCCTTTGATCATGGCCCCGTCCTCGACCACGGTGCCCTCGCCGATGAAGACCAGCTCGCCAATCCAGGCCGTGCCCTCGCACCGGTTGCGCAACTCGGGGCGGACGGCGGCGCGCAGGTAATCCTTGATCCGGGCCAGCGCCTCCCAGGCGAACGCGCAGCCCTCGAACAGAGCCGCGTGCGCCGTTTGGCTCAGGTCGAACAGGTCCGTCGGCTTGAACATGGCGGTGAGCCTACCGGCCCGGCCGATCCGGGCAACGGACTTTTTGGCGGGGTAACGACCCGCGGACAGCCCCGGCCGAAACTTCTGATTGCTGGCGATGGATGTTTTCCCGAAGATGCCGGGGCGGTGCGGGCCCCCCCGGCCTTGCCGGCTCCCTGACCGGCGACGCCCCGGGCATCTGCAGCGCACCCAACCGATGCGCCATGATCGCCCAACGTGGGATTTGAGCGCCGCCCGGCGGGTCCGGGTCGGCGATGCGGCCCCCATTTGAGCACGTCCGCGCACGCCCGCACCCACGCCCAAGTACCGCGAAGACCAACCCGACCATTCAACCGACCAAAACCCACAACCTCAACCCTAAGACCCAGGAGATACCGACCATGCCCGCGATGCACGAAATCGATTACAAGATCTACGGCGACGACATGCAGTTCGTCGAGGTGGAGCTTGATCCCAACGAAGCCGCCCTCGCCGAGGCCGGCGGGATGATGTACATGGATGACGGCATCGAGATGGAGACGATCTTTGGCGATGGCGCGCAGCAGAACACCGGTTTTCTGGGCTCGCTGCTGGGGGCCGGCAAACGATTGCTCACCGGCGAGTCGCTGTTCATGACGGTGTTCCACAATCGCGGCCTGGGGAAGCGCCGCGTCGCCTTTGGCGCGCCGTATCCGGGCAAGATCATCCCGATGCACCTGGCCAACCTCGGCGGCGAACTCATCTGCCAGAAGGACTCCTTCCTCTGCGCGGCCAAGGGCGTGAGCGTCGGGATTGCGTTCAACCGCAAGATCGGCGCCGGCCTGTTCGGCGGCGAGGGCTTCATCATGCAGCGGCTGCAGGGCGATGGCTGGGCCTTCGTTCACGCCGGCGGCACCATCATCCAGCGCGAGCTGGGCATGGGCGAGCTGTTGCGGGTAGATACCGGCTGCGTGGTGGCCTTCCAGCCCACCGTCGATTTCGACATCCAGTTCGTCGGCAAGATCAAGACGGCGTTGTTCGGCGGCGAGGGATTGTTCTTCGCCACCCTGCGCGGGCCGGGTCACGTCTGGCTGCAATCCCTGCCCTTGAGCCGCTTGGCGGACCGCATCGTGGCCGCCTCGCCCCGCGCCGGCGGCAGCGCTCAGGGCGAAGGTTCCCTGCTCGGCGGGCTGGGCCGGCTGCTGGACGGGGATAATTAGCGAGAACCATGAAAAGGAGGTCGGCGCTGGAAAATGAGCCGGCGGGGGATCATCGCCGACATCGAATGAGTGGGCGGGGCAAGGCACTGCTTGGTGTCGGCGCCGCTGGTCTGGTCGTCATCTCGAGCTGGTTGGCAGTCAGAAGCAATCCCACGCCCCGGTCCCTTCCCGTTCCGAATGGCTACGACCACTTCGTCCGCGCCACGCACAGGCTTGTCAGACCGGCTGGCTTTGTCCACGAACTGAAGCCGGAAGAGAGAGACTCGTGGGTTGACAAAAACCGGGAGGTTCTGACCGAGGTTCGAGAGGGGCTGACACAGCGGTGCCTCGTGCCGGTGGAGTATTCGGAGGATTGGCTGGTGAACACGATAACGTTGCGCATGAACTTGAAGATGGTCGGCCAGGTCCTCCGAGCGGAGTCCGAGGCGGCGGCGCGGCGCGGGCAAACCAATGACGCCATTCAAAGCGCGCTAGACCTGGTACGATACGGCCACGGCGTGGGACGAGGCGTGATGATCGACTGGCTGGTCGGCTCGGCCTGCGAACTGATGGGACTGCGGCAGCTCACCAACGTCGCCGTCACTGCGGCCGCGGCGGAGTTGCGCCGAGTGGTCCGGACGCTGGAAGAACTGGAGTCCGAGCGAGAAAGCAAGGAGGCGGTGTTGAAGGAAGAAGGCCGGTGGCAACGAGGTGCCTTCAACCTCCTGCGATATTTGAGGGCCACGTGGGAAGCCCGGTCCCTCAATCCCGACGGGACGGGAGACCTGTACGATTTTGATCGCGAGTACGAGAAGCGGGTCAACGAGGCGCGCGGGACTCTGCTTCAGATGGCCACGTGGGCCTTTCAGCGGGAAAAAGGCCGAAGCCCGACCCATGAGCTCGAACTTGCGCCCGATTACTTGCTGCGCCTGCCCGGTCCACGTCCCCCTCCAACTCCTCCCACATCGCCCCCTTGAGGAAGCGACGCGCTCGACGCGTCATCCCGTCGAATCAATCGGGCCGGAATCTCTCAGGGCGCCATGACCGGATTGAACTGCACCCAATCCAGATTCATCAGGCCGCCGCGGCCAGGGTTCACGAACACCACGACGACATCGCCCCGGTCCTTCGGCACCGCCAGCGGCGCCTCAAGCGTCGTCCACTTCTCCCAGCCGCCGGTGGGCGCCACTTCGACCTGCGCCAGCAACGATCCGTGGGGCGCGCCGGCGCGCAGTTCGATGCGGCCGCCCGCGCCCGCGCTGGCCACGCGGAACGTCACGGACGCGCTGTCGGCCAGGTTCAGATTCGCGAAGCGCGCGTAATGGCCGTGGTCGATCGCCCCAAGGAAACTTCCCAACACCTTCGGCCCATGCTTCTCCTCGGCGGCCTCGGCCTCGAGGCGGCGCGAACGCAGGCGGATGGTGGTCCGGCCGCTCAATGATCCGGCCGGTGGCCGGCCGCCGTCGGCATAGCTCGCTTCAATCAAGCCCAGGCGAAGCTTGTCGTCCTTGGGCGGTTGCAGTTGGCCGATCAGCCCGCGGATGATGTTCGCGCCGGCCTGACCGGGTTTGAGATCGAACACCCAGCGCACCATCATGCGCACCTGATCCGGATGGAGCGATTCGTGCGGCAGCATCGGCACGTCGCCCCACACGCCGCTGCTGCCCTGGATCACCCGCCCGACGGTGGCTTCCAGCGCCTCAGCCTGACCGCGATACCGCGCGGCCACTTCGAGGAAGGGCGGGCCGACGATCTTCTGGTCCACCGCGTGACAATTGAAGCAGTCGCTCTGTTTCATGAGCGCGAGGCCGGGCTCGACGTCTTCGGCTCGACCGTCGCCACGCGCCCAGTTGGCAGTGACGAAGGTGCGTGTCTCGAACAGTTCCTCGTAGTCGGCGGAACTGCCCTCCTCGGCGTCGCGGATGAGCAGCCGGTAGGGGACGGGACGGCCGGGCGTGAAGAAATCGCCGTCCTGGGGTTCGAGGAAGCGCACTTCGGGCGGCGTGTTGCCCACCACGACGGGCACGGTGGCCGTGGCGCTGGCGCCGTGCGCGTCGGTCACGCGCAGTGCGACGGTGTAATGGCCCGGCCGATCGAGCGTGAGCTTCGGCGCAGGCTCGGTGGAAAACACCCGGCCGCCCGGCTGGAGCGACCACTCGAAGCGCAAGGCATCGCCTTCGTGGTCTTTTGAGCCGGCGCTGGTCAGCGCCACCGTCAATGGTTCGCGCCCCGCCGTGCGATCGGCGCCAGCCACCGCCACCGGCGCAAGGTTGCCCCACTGATACGAAATCTTCAGCAGCCGCGAATCCTTGTTCGCGCCCCAGGTCTCGCCGTAATCGAGCAGGTAAAGGCAGCCATCCGGGCCAAACTGCGAATCCACCGGGCGCTGGACGATGAATTCACCGCGGGCGCGGGCCGCCCGGACGCGGTCGCGGTCGTTCACCACCGTGATGGCG
>DATLZF010000722.1:0-11359 GCA_035574135.1 Candidatus Methylomirabilota bacterium | reverse complement strand
CCTCCGCCGGCGGCCGCGTCACGCTCGACCGATTCGAGATCCTCGACGAACTCGGCGGCGGCGCCATGGGTCTGGTGCTGCTCGGGCGCGATCCGGCCACGGAGCAAAAGATCGCCATCAAGATGCTCCGGACCGAGTGGCTGGGCGACACCCGCGTGCGGGAGCAATTCCGATCCGAAGCGCATCACATGCAGCGGCTCAACCACCCTCACATCCTCAAGGTGCTCCACGTCGGCGACGACCCGGCCAATCCCTATCTGGTGACGCCCTACTTGGACAAGGGCAGTCTCAGTTCGTGGATCACACCCGGCACGCCGTTGAATCCCGAGTTGACGCTCCGCGTAACCATTCAGACCGCCCGGGCGCTCGAATACGCGCACACCCACTGGATCGCTCACCGCGATTTGAAACCGGACAACGTCCTCCTCGACGCCTACAGCCAGGTGCAGGTGACCGACTTCGGCCTGGCCGCCCGCTTCGACGCCACCGCGCGCGGCGCGGCCCGGCATGCCTTCGAGGGCACAGCGCCGTTCATGTCGCCCGCCCTTGCCGCGGGCGAACGCGAGGACACGCTGGCCGACATTTACGCGCTCGGGGCGATGCTCTATGAGATGCTGACGGGACACCTGCCCTTTTACGGCGAAACCATGGAGGAAATCACGGAGCGCATCCTTGCGGGGCCGCCCAAACCCGTGCTGGAACTGAACCACCACGCCCCACCGGGGCTGGTCGCCATCTGCAACACCGCGATGGCCCGGCAACCGCGGCAGCGTTACCCGACCATGTCCGCCCTGCTGGTCGATCTCGAGCGCACGCGCCGTGGCGACCCCGTGCGCGGCCTCGAAGCAGCCCGGCCTACCCGCTCACGTTGGTGGGCCGGCTGGTTTCGCACCGGCGGGCCGTAGCACGAAAACGCGGCCGGCGTGGGGCGAGTTCCCAGCCAGCCGGCGCAAGCCAGCACGAGGCGTCCGGGACAACTTACTTGGGCAGGGCGAAGCAGTAGAACCAGTCACCCTTCTTTGTGCCCGGCTTGCCCCCGCCGCCCGCCGCGATGACGACATACTGGCGGCCCTTGATCTCATAGGTGGCCGGTGTCGCGTAACCGCCGGCTTGCATCTGGTATTCCCAGAGCAGTTGGCCGGTGTCCTTGTCGTAGGCATGGAACCGCTCGTCCATGGTGGCGCCGATGAAAACCAGTCCCCCCTTCGTCACCACCGGGCCGCCGATGTTGAACGTGCCGGTGGGCGGCAGGCCGCGCTTTTCGAGAGCGGGATATGTCCCGAGCGGCACCTGCCACTTCAGCTTGCCGGCGTTCAGGTCCACGCAATTGAGCGTGCCCCACGGGCGTTTGTTCACCGGAAATCCTTCCGGGTCGCGCCAGTCATGATGGCCCGTCAGCACCACCGGGATCTCGTCGGCAAAACTCAACTTCAGGTCCTTCGCCTCGATTTGTTCCTCCGCACCCTCGTTGAAGAGAAACGCCACGATGGCCCGTTTTTCCAGGTCGCTGAATGTGGCGAACGACGGCATCTGGCCGCGGCCCGTGGTCATCAGCGCCACAACCTGCTCGCGGCTCATCCGGCTCTTCACATCCTGCAACGACGGCGAGGCGGGGTGGGTGGGCGACGCCAGCCCGTGGCAATACGCGCACACGCCGCGGTAAAGGTGCCGGCCAAGTTCGTGCAGCGACAACCGCTCGCGGGGCTTGGAGGGTACCAGCGATGACCACTCGGCCTCGTTGCTGACATTGACGATCACCGTGTTCCGCTCGGGATCGAACGCGGCGCCGCCCCATTCGCATCCCCCGTTGAACTGCGGCAGCACGGCCTCCGCCTGGAACGAGGGAGGGCTGAACATGGGAGCCGGACGAATCTTCTTCAGCTCCTTCAACACGTGCTGCCGGGCGCGCGGGTTCAGGTCGGTTACGTCGTCCTCCGTGAAACCCTGCCGGGCCAGGCGGAATTCCTTCGGGGGAAACGGCTGCGTCGGAGAGCTGACCTCGCCCGGCGCCGTCGATTGCGGCACGGGAACTTCCTCCACCGGAAACAACGGCTGGCCGGTCACGCGGTCGAGCACGAACAGGTGGCCCATCTTGGTGGGTTGGACAACGCAATCCACGGTTCTGCCGTCCCGTTGCAGCCGCGCCAGCACCGGCGGCGTGGGCAGATCGTAATCCCACAGGTCATGATGCACGGCCTGGAAGTGCCAGAGCCGCCGGCCCGTGGCGGCATCGAGCGCCAGCGTGCAATTGGCGAAGAGATTCGCGCCGACGCGATTGCCCCCCCAACTGTCGTAGCAGGCGGAGCCCGTGCCGGCGAAGACGATGCCCCGCTCCGCATCGAGCGTGAAACCGGCCCACACGTTGGCACTGCCGTTCACCTTCCACGAGTCGGGCGACCATGTCTCGTAACCGAACTCCCCCGGGTGCGGAACGGTATGGAAGATCCAGCGCCGCGCGCCCGTGCGGACATCGAACGCGCGGATGTGCCCCGGCGCGCACGGCTGCGGGCCCTCGCCCGTGACCGAGCCGAGGATCAACAGATCCCTCCACACCAAGCCCGGCGTGTTGTTGCCGACACTGAGGAAGAAAACGTCCGTGTCAAACCCGTCGCGGTGACTGATCCGACCGTTCCTGCCAAAGGTCGGCACGGGCCGGCCCGTCTTCGCATCGAGGGCGTAGAGGTATTCTCCCGCTGAATGAAAGATGCGATGGTCGTTGGTGCCATCGGTCCAATAGGCCACGCCCCGATTCACCCCGCCGCCGCGTTCGCCCTGCCACGGATCGAAACGCCAGAGCAGGCGCCCTGTTTCGGCGTCCAGCGCCGCCACGTGCAGCCCCGGCGTGGTGACGTACATCACGCCGTCGATGATGATGGGGTTGCACTCGATCGTGCTGCCGTGGTCACCCGCCCGCCAGGTCCAGGCCACCTCGAGCCGCTTCACATTGGCGCGGTTGATCTGGTCCAGTTCCGAGTAATGGGTTCCGCCGTAATCGCCGTGGTAAATCTGCCACTCGCGAAGGCTGGTCCGGGGATCCGCGGCCGGCATCGCCGGGACAGAGAGGCAACCCATCGCCACCGCGACGAGAACACGGGCTTTCATGGCTGGTCGAACCCGGTTGTAGGAATCAGCCGAGGCGATGTCAAATCCGGCCGCAGCAAGAGGTGCGATGGCAACGTCCGGCCGCGGACGCGAGCGACAAATTGACGGACGCAGGGAGGGCGCGGAGTCCACTTCGTCTCGCCTGCGCTCGGAACGATTTGGACTGTCAGCGACGGCGTGGGGTCACTCGCCCGGCGTCATCTGAAGTTCCGGCCGGCCGTAGCCGCTGCCCGAGCGCAGCCTTGGTTTGCGCCTGCAACTCCTCGATGGCGGCGCGATGTTCGTTTTTCGCCTTGGGTGTCATGCGGTCGATGAAGAGGATGCCATTGAGATGATCCACTTCGTGCTGGATGGCCCGGGCCAACAAACCGCCGGCCTTGAACTCGATCACGCTTCCCTCGGCGTTCCAGGCCCGCACCTCGACTTCGGCCGGCCGGATGATCTCAGCGTAGATCTCGGGAAAGCTGAGGCAACCCTCGGCCCCCACGACGAGTTCCCCCACAGGCTTGATCTCGGGGTTGATCAGCACCAGGGGCATGATGGAATCCACCTCGGCAGGCTGACCGCCCAGTTCGAGCGTCGAGGGCCGGTCTGTGACCTCGCGGACATCGATCACGGTCAACTGCAACGCGCGGCCCACCTGCTGCGCGGCCAGGCCGATACCCGCCGCCTCGTACATTGTCTCGAACATGTCCGCGATAAGTTCCTTGATCTCGGAGGTGATGGCTTCGATGCGGGCACCTTTCTGGCGGAGCACCGGGGCGCCGTATTTGACGATGGGAAGGATCATTCGGGAGGGAGGGGAATCATTCCGGCCAGGCACGCAACAGACCCACGAGATCCTCGATGCCGGGCGACTGCGCCTGACGGACGTAATAGCCGCTGGTGGTGACGCCGGTGAGGAGGCTCGCCGCCAGGTCGAAGCCCAGCAATCGCCCAAGGCAGAAGCCCGAGTTGAAGTGGTCGCCCGCGCCCGTGGTGATGAGCGGCCGCTCGACGAACGGACCGTCCACCACCGCCACGGTGCCCTGGCCGGTGGCCAGCGCGAAAGAGACCGGATGCACCACCAGTGTGCTGACGGGCACGCGCTTCTGAATCTGCTGGCTCAACTCGCACAGGCCGTCGCGGGTGCGGTTGGCGGTGCTCAGGCCGAGCACCTCCCCGACTTCGTGCGCCTCCTTCTCGTTCAAACCCAGGATGACCTCGAAATACCGCTCGAACTGCCGGATGAGTTCGAGCGCCCGGGTGATGTCCGCCGGCGTGCGCTTCTGCGGATCGGCGAGGTCGAAGAAGATCTTCCGCCGGGTCGGCGCCCCGCTGGGACAGAACTCCGCCAGCAGCGAGGCCCACAGGTCGCTCATGTAAGGAATCATCGTCCAGTTCACAAACGCGACCAGGTCGGCGGTGGAGAATTTCTCGATGAAGCGGTCGCGGCCGAAGCGCGCCTGGAGGTTGGCCCAGGTAATGTCGTTCAGCGACGTGGACTTGGTCAGCATGACCTTGCCGTCTCCAAATTCCAGGGCGTCGGTGTGCCCCGGCTCGGCGATGCTGTACACCTCGGCATGGCGGGCGAACTCGTTGAAGACCGGGTGCAGCGTCGGATAACCCAGCGCCCCGACGTAGGTCACCCGCACACCGAGACGGGCCAGCGCGTTGGCCATGATGGGGCCGTTGCCCCCCAGTTTGATGCGCTGGTTGACGAGTTCCACATTCGTGCTCTTGCCGGCGGCCGCGGCAATGCGCTCGGCGAAGCTCGCGATGGTCGGCAGGCGGTGGTAGCTCTCGGCATTGTCCCGCTTGTCCACCACGTGCACGATCTCATCCACGAAGCCGTCGAGGCCCACGAAAGCGTGCAGGCGGCTGGCCGGCCCGACGGCGGCCAGGAGTTTCACGGCGGTTTGTTCGCGGAATTCCTCGGGTTGAACAAGATGCATGGTGGCTTCCAGGACGTTAAAGGTTCAGCGACAGGGCGGCTTGGCGTCAGTCGGCAGTCACCCCGACGATTTGCAGGATGCGATCCAGTTCGTCGTCGCTGAAGAACCGGATTTCGAGGGCGCCCTTGCCCTGTCGGTAGCGAAGCTGGACCTTGGTGCCGAAACGTTCCCGCAGGCGGCTTTCGAGATTGACGACGTTGGCATCACGCAGGTCGGCGCCGGCGGCGCGCGCCGAGGAGGCGGCGTCGGCCGAAGCCTGCTGCAGGTGCGCCACCAGTTCCTCCGTCTGGCGCACGTTGAGGCCGGCCTTGAGCACGCGCTCGGCGGCCAGCCGTTGCTGGGCGGGGTGGCTTAACCCCAGAATAACCTTGGCATGGCCCACCGAGAGGCGGCCATCGCGCACGTAGTTCTGGAGTTCCGGATCGAGCTTGAGCAAGCGCAACGCGTTGGCCACCACGGCGCGGCTCTTGCCCACACGCGTGGCCACGTCGTCCTGACGCAAGCCGAACTGCCCGACCAGTTGCGCGTAGCCCTGCGCCTCCTCGATGGGGTTGAGGTTCTCCCGCTGGAGGTTCTCGATCAGCGCCAGCTCGAGCACGGCCCGGTCGTCCGCTTCCCGGACGATCGCGGGAACTTCCTTCAGCCCGAGCAACTGCGCGGCTCGCCACCGGCGTTCGCCCGCGATCAATTCGTAGTGGTCGCCCCGTGGGCGAACGATGAGCGGCTGGATGACGCCCTGCTCGCGAATGGAATCCGCCAGTTCCTGCAGGGCCTCGGGGTCAAATTCCTTGCGCGGCTGGAAGGCGCAGGGCCGCACGCGCTCCAGCGGCAACTGCTGCACCTGGTCGCGCGCCGGGGTGGCGGGCGCGCCGGGGGCCAGGCCCGGCACGGCGGCCAGGGAAACGGGCGCGGCGGCAACGCGGTTCGCCGCCGGTGGAGTGCCCCCCAGCAGCGCGCCCAAGCCTCGTCCCAATGCAGGTTTCGCCATGCGCCGAACCATAAAGACCAAACCCGGCGTTGAGAACGGAAATTTCAGCGGTCAGAAACGCTCCCCCGCGCCATCCGATCCCACCACCCCCGGCCGCGCGTTACCAGTCCGTGGGCCGGTAGTCTTTGAGGAACTTGCCCCATACGTGCTCCCCCGTGTTGAAGCCGGAGATGATGGGGTCCACAATCCTCGCCGCGCCGTCCACAACATCCAGCGGTGGGTGAAAGTGATGATCCCGCCGCTTGCGGGCGGCGATCGTAACCGGGTCCTCATCCGTGACCCAGCCGGTGTCCACGGCGTTCATGTGGATGCCATCGGCGTGGTAATCGGCGGCCGAGGTGCGCGTCATCATGTTCAGCGCGGCCTTGGCCATGTTCGTATGCGGATGGCGGGTGGTCTTGAATTTCCGATAGAACTGCCCTTCGACGGCGGAGACATTGACGATGTGTTTGTCGCGCTCGGGCGTGCGCAGCAGGAGAGGCTTGAGCCGGGCGTTGAGGATGAAGGGCGCGATGGCATTGACGAGGTGAACCTCCAGCAGTTCGACCGATGGGACCTCGGCCAACGTCAGGCGCCAGGAATTCCGCTCCCGCAGATCGACCTGTTGCAGATCCTGGTCGAGTTGCCCCTCGGGAAAGAGGCTGCGCTGCGCTTCCAGTTCGTCCGGCAGCAACGGCACCTGGGACAACTCGGCCGCATGGGTCAGCCCCGCCACCTCCGACATGCGCCGGCGCGCCACGGCGGCATCGGCCTCGGGGATCAGGTGATAGCCGCGCAATCCCTCGTAAGCCCCGAGCAAGCGACGCGCGGGCTCGGGCATGTCCTGCATCGACGCCGTCTCCCGCGCCATCATGTGCTGATAAAAGTCCGGCGGGCGGCGCACCGTCTGGCAGGCGTTGTTGATGATGAAATCCAGGCGGGGGCGCGTGGCCAGCAGATGGCGACAAAACGCCTCGACACTCGGTGTGTGGCGCAGGTCGAGACCGAACACCTCCAGCCGGTGGCCCCATTCCGCGAAGTCAGGCTCGGCCGCGTAACGCAACGCCGCGTCGCGCGGGAAGCGCGTGGTGACAATGAGCTGCGCCCCGGACCGCAGCAGTTTGATGCCGGCCTGGTAACCGATCTTGACCCGGCCGCCCGTCAGCAAGGCCACTCGCCCGCGCAAGTCGGCCAGCTCGCCCCGTTTGCGGTAGTTCAACTCCGCGCAGGTCGGGCAGAGCTGGTCGTAGAAGGAGTGAATGGCCGTGTAGTCCTGCTTGCAGATGTAACAGTTCTGCGGCTCGATGACTTCGCGGAAGTCGGGATCGCCCACCACCTCCACCTGCGTGAAACCGGCAGGCGGAAAAACGTTGGGCGTGGTGAAGACCTTGTCGCGCCGGCGCTGACGAATGCCCGTCGCGTCGAGCCGGGTCTGGTCGCGCTGAAGCTTCTCGGCCTTGCGCTGGCGCAACTTGGCCTTCACCAACCGACGCCGCTCCCGCACGTCGGGGCAGTAAATCTCACCGGCAGCCGTCAACAGGCGCGTGCGTTCCTCCACGGACAACTGGGCGAGCAACGTCCGGTCGCGCGCCACCCGCTCCAGCCATTCCGTGGCCGCGCGCAATTCTGCCGGGCCCGGAGCCGGGCCGGGCCGGGCCGGTTGCGAAAGGTCGGATTCGCGCAGAGGGTCACCAGTCATGCGCCCGGGAGGGTATCGAAGGCGCCGCCATCCGGCCAGCAGACGTTCGTTTCGCGTCGGGGTTATCCTCCGGCGCCCTGTCGCGCACGGCGGCCACCATCAGCCGCGCCGCCTGATTGCAACGGGTGGCCGGGTTGCCAGGGGATTGATCGTGATCCTCGATACGACTGCCATTCCAGCATACGATCAGGTCGTGCCGTGGCAGCAACCACAGCGTTCGCCGGCCGCCGTGGCCGCTGGCAACGATGGCGTCCGGAGGAGCGTCCACGAACAGCCGCTGCCCCAGGGCGTTGGTGCGATTGAGCCACCAATTGAAGCTGTAGTAGCCGGGGCCCACCCGGGTGATGGTTTTGCCGCCTCCCATGGTGCGCTGTCCGGGCAGCATGGCCGCCTCCCGGCCCGACGCCAGCGGAGTAGCCGGCGACAGCGGACTGTCCACCAGCAACCGGACATGGGCCGGCTGGATCAACTGGCGATCGCGCCATCTGCCCTCCCGCAGGATCAGCAGGCCGAAACGAGCGAAGTCCCGAACGGACAGCGCCAGGCGGCCGGGGCGATCGTTGGTGCCGAACGCATTGAAGGTGTGGCGATCCTGAAACTGCAGCGGCTCCGCCAGGCGGGTGCGCAGCACTTGATCGCCCGGCTCGCGGAACACTTTTGTCATGAGCGTGTCGTAGTAGAGCGTGATCGCGTAGTCGTTGTAGGCGTAGGCCGCACCCGGTGGCTCGATCAGCCCGTAAGCCGACGTTTGCGAAGCCAGATGCCGCCACGTCATCCCGGCGTCCTTGCCTCCGTTGAGCGTTTGCAGGCGTGGGTCCACTTCCGCGACTCGATCCTCCACGCTCTGCAACCGCCCTTCCTGCACGGCAAGAACCAGCAGTGCGCTCAAGACGGGTTTGAACGCCGAGGCAACATCATGGCTGCGGCTGGGATCCCCCCACACATAGGTCAGATAGCCATGCCGCACCACACAACCATCACCGCCCACGAGATCCCGCAACGCATCCAGCCGGTCCGCGACCAGCCCGAGATCTTCCGGCTTGCGCCGCTCCCACTCCGCGCCCGGAAAGACGGCATTTGGAGCTCCGGCCCAGCACGATGTGGCAACGATGACCGTTCCCAGCCATCCTGCCGCGACCGCCAGCCGGTGTGCACGAGGATGATTCCGCATGCGATGCCGATTCATAACCGCGGCCGGGGCGGCGACGCTGGCCGCGTGAGAGGAGCGCGAAGCTTCCGATAGATCCACACCTCCAGCGGCCGCAGGGGCAGCAGCATTCGGTAAAACGGCGAGTGCACCAGGCGCAGCCGAACCACCGACAAAAGCATCACCAGCGAACTGCGCAGCAGCGTCTGCGTGACCTTCGAGCCCGCCTTGTCCGTCCATTCGATCGGCACCTCCTTGATGCGGAAGCCCGCCCGTTTGAGAGCGTAAAGCAGATTCACGTCGAAGGACAGATCGGAAAGACGCAGGTCCTTGTGGATGCGCTCCACCGCGGTCCGGCGCATCACCTTGCCCGGGCATTGAGTGTCGGCGATGTGCATCCAGAATAAACACTCAACGATGGCGTGAAAACATCGGCTGACGAAACGACGCAGCCGCGTCTGGCTCTGATGCAACACCGCTCCGGGCAGCCAGCGCGAGCCAATCACGCAGTCGATGTCCCCCGTCACCATGCGCGCCAGTTCGTGGAGAGTCTTTGGAGAAGTGGCCCCGTCCGCATCGACGTAGCCCACCAGGTCCGTCACGACGTGAGCCTCGGCCGCCAGACGAAGACCCTCGATAATGGCACCCCCCTTGCCGATCGGATCGGGGAAGTTCAACGCCCGAACCGTCGGAAACTCGCGCGCCACCTCCTCGACGACGCCGAGCGTGTTGTCCCGGCAGCCGTTGAGCACCACCACCAGGTGGAACGGGGCGGCGTAATGATCGCGAAAATAGGTCGCAAACTCCCGAAGCACGGGAGCGATGCGACTTTCCTCGTTGTAGGCCGGAATGAGGAGAAGCAGGCTCGGCGGTGGCACGGCGCTCCCTTAGCAAAGGGGCCGATGCCATGCAAACCCGAAGCAACCCGGGCTCCGCGAGCATCGCCATCCGGCCACCGGTCCGCCGCCACTGACCCCGCCCCGCGAGCGGCTGATCCCAAACCATTCGTCGGCACCCGCCTTTGCGCCGACACTTGGCCCAATCCATACGCCTCTGGGCTCGGGGCGTCCTGATCGCGTCCGGCCCAGGCACAAAACACAAACAGCAGGGGTTGAGCCCTGCCTCAATTACATGAAGAAAACACTGATCAACGTCTCGATGGTGATGCTGGTCCTGCTCGGCACCCGTTCGCCGGCCAAAGCCGATCTCATCACCGACTGGAACGAACGCGCCCTCGATGCCATTCGTGTCGATCGCACCAGCCCGCCCGCGGCCTCGCGCCGGCTGGCCATCCTGCACACGGCGATGTATGACGCCGTAAACGGCTGCACCATGCGCCACCGGCCTTATTTCGTGACCCGGCGCGCCCCTCGCGTGGCCAGCATGCGGGCGGCGGCCGCCACCGCCGCGCACACGGTGTTGACGAACCAGTTCCCCCTGCAGGCCGCCACGTTCACCGCGGCCTACACGACAGACCTGGCGGCCATCGACAATGGCGTCAGCAAACGCCGCGGAATCGAATGGGGGCGGTACGTGGCTCAGCAGATTCTCGCCGCCCGGGCCAACGACGGTGCGGCCACCGCGGGCACCACGCCGTACACCCCGGGCACCAACCCCGGCGAATGGCGCCCCACCGTTTCCTTCGGCGGCGTCGTCCGCCCCGCTCTGCTGCCCGGCTGGGGTTCGGTGCAGCCGTTCGGCATCAACTCCGGTTCTCAGTTCCGGCCTCCTGCTCCGCCGGCCCTGACCTCCAGCCAGTACGCCGCCGAAGTGCGGCAGGTCCAAGAACTGGGCGCCACCAACAGCCTCACCCGGACCGCCGAGGAAACCGAAATCGCACTCTTCTGGGCCAACGGAGCCGGCACGGCCACCCCGCCCGGCCACTGGAATCAGATTGCCCAGATCATCGTCGCGCGCACCCGCGCCACCCTGGAGCAAAACGCCCGCTTGTTTGCCCTGCTGAACGTGGCGCTGGCCGACGCCGCCATCGTATCGTGGGACTGCAAGTACGTTTACAACCTGTGGCGGCCCATCACGGCCATTCAGTTGGCAGACACGGACGGCAACGACGAGACGGAGGCTGATCCGACCTGGGAGCCGCTTCTGTTCACTCCCCCGTTCCCCGAGTACACCTCCGGGCACAGCACGTTCAGTGCAGCAGCGGCCGCCGTCCTGGCGCGCTATTTCGGCACGGATGACATCCCCTTCGTGGCCACGTCGGATGACGTACCCGGCGTGGAACGCATCTTCACCAGTTTCAGCGAGGCCGCTTTTGAAAGCGGGATGAGTCGCATCTACGGCGGCATCCACTTCATGTCGGCCAACATCCACGGCCTGCAATCGGGAGGCATGGTCGGTGACTACGTCATGGATCACATCATGCTCCGACGGGGCGGTCACGCCCGTCCGGCAGTGTGGTTCTGATCCTCGGGATGGCGGGACGGCCGCGCTGGGGCTTTCGCCCCAGCCCTCCCGCCCCCACACCCCTTCGATGTGTCGGGGAAAGACCT
>DATLZF010000721.1:0-3805 GCA_035574135.1 Candidatus Methylomirabilota bacterium | reverse complement strand
CCTCCGCCCAGCGTTCGAGCGCGGCGTATTCTGCCGCCAGCCGAAACAACACCGGCTCATGCCGGGGATGCCGGGCCCGCACCGCTTCCAGCGCCCGCGCGGCTTCCTCCCGACGATTGAGTTGCGCCAGGAGCGCGGCGTAATCGAGCGCTGTCGCCGGATCGTCCGCGCCCGTTTGCAGGTAAAGGCGGAATTGCTCGGCTGCCTCGGTCCAGCGCTCTGCGCGCAGAAGCTCCTGCGCCCGCTGCCGCAACGCCGCACTGCCGGGAGGAAGCTCCTGCGCCGCCACCACCGCTGCCACCGCCAACGCGCTCACCCCTCCCAGCCTTCGTTTCATTCCTTGCCCTCCGTGAACTCAAACAACTCGTAGTCCCCGCTTCCCCGACGGCCCAACACTCGCTCGGCGGCCGTGCTCACCGTTTCCGTGGCTTCGCTGACGAGCCGGCCGGCGCGCGACCACGCCCGCCAGCGCAGGGTCGTGCCGGCTTCGAGCCGCACGGGCTGCTGCGCTTGGCCAGCCAACAGCACCGCGCCCCGCAATCGCACGGCGGCATCCAGCTCCGCCAGATCGACAAACGGCACTCTCAAACCCTCCATCCACTCGACCAGTTCGATGAAAACCGGCAGCGGCTGATAAGCGTGGATGACTGCGCCCGCCACGAGGCCCCGCAGGGCGCGCAGTCGGGCAAACTCCCGCTGCAAATCGGCCAGTGCATGGGTCGCATCCAGGCGCACGAAGCCGAGGTTTTCGGGCACAATGAGCCGGCCGGCGGCATCGGCGGTGATCACGGCCGGCGCCAGCGCGTCGCGTTCGCTGGCGTCGGAAAGCTGCAGCCGCCCCACGCCAAGCGAGAAGACGGAGGCGATTTCCTCGGCGGCGTGACGTGAAATGGCCTCGCGCGGCGTCAGCCACGCGAGCGGGAACAGGCCGTGATCAAGAAGTTGGCGCGCGCCGTTTTCCGCCCGACCCCGCGCCGCCCCTGAGGGCAGGTCCCGCCGCGGCCGATCTTGCGCGCCATCCCAGAATTCGTAGCCGGCCGCATCCGGGGTGTGGCCGCGTAATACGATCCGCCCGCCCCGCGCCTGGGCGTAGCGCAGGCCGGCGAGGTAATCCTCCCGTCCGCTCCACTCCCCCACCGCACACACGGGCGCCACGCTCAAAACGAAGGGAATTGCCCGCGAACCGAGATAGTCCACCTTGCGCCGGAACTCCTCGTGATCGCTGTCGCACTGGTAATCGTCGATGCGCAGAAGCAGCCGGGCCGGCGGCACATTCGTCACGCCGAAATAGTCCCAGACGATCTCGCCGAAGAGGGCGCCGAGCAGTCCGGCATCCGGTATCGCGCCGAAGAAGGTGACGTGGCCGCTGACCCAGCACACCGGGGCGGGTGCGCCGCCGTCTCCGACCGGCGCGGTGAGGAGCGTTCTGGCCTTGGAGCCGGCAGGGAAGCGGACTTCGACCAGCGGTGCCACCGATGCCGCCCACGGCTGTCCGCGATAGATCACATTCGTCCCCGGAGTCAGCTTCGAGAATTGCTCCAGGCCGAAGTCGCCGCCAAACGGCGCACGCTCCCGCAGTCGTTCCGCGCCGTAACCGATCCACAACACGGGCACATTGGTGTCGCCCACCGCTTCGAGCACCGCCGGCGGCAGCTCGGGGGCAGGATGCGGACAGAAGACGACGCGGTAATCGGCCGGGTCGAGCCGGTTGGACGACACCGCCGCCACCGGCACGGAGTGGAGCACGGTGGACACGCGCCGCAGATGGGCCTGGATCAACTCGAGCGTGTTGCCAAGCGAGTAGGCCGCGCGGGAGTCGGTGTAGATCACCGTCGTCCGCGTGGCGGAAGCGCGGGCCGGCCGCGGCCGCGGATCGGCGCGCAGCCCGAAGCCGCCTGCGGCCAGGAGCGCGACCGCGATTCCCAGTCGAAGCACCCCCGCGCGAACGTGGCCGGGCTGGCTCACGGTTTCCCTCCCGACCGACGGCTGGCTGTGGTTCCGAGCATCCGACCGGGCAGCACGAGCGCCAGGCGCGCGAGTACCAGCAGCAGCACCACACCCCCGCACACCTGCGACATCCGGTGATTGAAGGCAAGCGAAGCCTCGGACCACGCTCGACTCACCTTCGTCCGATGATCGGTTTCGGCGGCATTCAGTCCCAGCGGCATGCGACGCCGGAGGCGCTCGGCAAAGGAATCCGCCGCCACGTCGCGGATGTTGTAGCCCACGGCACGACCTTCGCCGTCAATGGCACCAAGGTCCCCGGGCAGCTTGCCGGGAGTATCGGGATCGAAGAGCAGGCGGCGCATACCGGGGCTCGAAAACCATTGCCAGCCGCCCGCCAGGACCACCTTGTCGCCCGGAGACCAGGGCGAATCCAGCAACTGGGCGAAGGCGAGCGATGGCTCGTACCGTTCCACGCGGGCGCGGCGCCCCTGCATCCGCACCACCGAACTTTGGCCGGGTGACATCTCGATCACCGGCTCGAGGCCGGCCGGCAGCCCGTGCGGCCACTGCTGCACCGGACACAACACCAGCGTCGTCCGCCCTCTCAGCCGCCCGACGGTCGGCTCACGGCCAGGAACGTAAGCTGCCACCTCCGGCCACAACGAGGGCACGCCCGGCACCTGGCGGCCCAGATACATGGCAAGCTCGACCAAGAAATGCAGTTCTCCGAGTGGCGCGCGGCTGGACAGGAGGAAAGCGCAACCGCGCAGGTACGGATCCCGCAGCAAGGCGCGGTTGAGATCGTTCAACGTCATCAGTTCGACCGGCTCGACCCGCACTTGGGCGGTGGAGCCCTGCGAAATCGTCACCCAGGCGTCCTCGTCCGGATGCTGGTCGCACCGGGCAGGATCGACATCCATCCACGCACGGAAGGTCACAATCGTGGGATCGGCGCCGCGCAACTCGCGGGGCAAGGCCAGCGGTCTGGAGACCACGCCGGTGTTGCCCGGCGCCAGGGCAATGCGGCCCACCGCTTCGCCGTTGACGTGGACCTCCAAGGTGGATTCGGGCCGGAGCACGGGCGAATGACTGAGGCGCAGGTTCAACACGCCGTCAAATTGAAGCGTGGCACCCGGTGGGAACCGCCAGCCGCGTACGGAGCGCTCGACGCGATGGAGCCCGCGCAACGTGATGGGTTCCTGTCCAATGGCCGGAAGGTGCAGCGGCGCGGGCGGCTCTTCCGAAGGCGGCGCGGGCGGCGCGGTGACGACCGCCGGATTGTCCGTCAATGCGGTCAGGGCCTTGGCGCTGCCCAGCGTCAGCGCGGCCTTCTCCAGCCCCGCACCATCGGCGCCCGCCACCAGCAACCAACGCCGCGGGCGAGGTCCTTCTTCGATCCACTCGGCCAGCAAGCCCTGCCCGGGGTTGAGATCGGCGAGGTGGCGGCGCACCGGACCCGGCAGCGGCAGGCCTGTGAATTGATTCGTGAGGCCCAGGACGATGGCATGGCGATCGCGCGTCGCCTCCCGCCACGTTTCCGTGGAAGCCAGCGCCAGATGCTGGCCCTGAACGTAGCCAAGCTGACCGAAGCGCGCGCCCAGAATCACGCAGGTCCGCAGGTGGGCATCCGTCGGTTGATCGGGCAGCAGCAGAGTGATGATGGGAGCCGCGTTGCTGGCGGACTCCGGCAAGAGGAGCAGCTCCTCGGCAAACGATTCCGGGAACCGGCGCAATTCGGGGAACAACGGCAGTTGCCGGGCGGCCAGTGTCAAGCGGGCCTCTTCGCGTCGAATTTCCCACGGCGGATACGCCGATGGCGCCGCGCCATCCGGACGCTGGCGGTGAAACGCGAGTGTGA
>DATLZF010000720.1:0-2224 GCA_035574135.1 Candidatus Methylomirabilota bacterium | reverse complement strand
CCGTGCCCCTTGACCGCTTAGCGCGCCTTGGCGCCCCCCCTCGGCGCTCTCCTGCGGGCCACTGGAAAATCCCCTCCAGAGAAATCCTCATTCCCAAAAACACGTTCTCACGACACTCCACGCGCTGGCTAAGGATTCGGGTGGCAGCCACGCTGAATTGACATTTCGCAGGCTTTCGGTGAGGGTGCCCATGCACACCCAGATCGAAAAAGGAACGCGCTTATGAAGGCGCTTTTCTCCGCAAGGCGGTCAGGTGGGTCCAGGGTGAGACCCAATCAGGGACGGTTCGTTCTTACGGCGCTGGGGTGCTTGGCCTCTCTGCTCGGCAGCGGGGCTGGGCTGGGGCAGCCGCTGCGATTTGACCGGTTGAGTCTAACCAATGGAGTGGCCCGTCTCCATGTCTCCGGTCAGTCCGGTCAGTTCGTCCGGCTGGATGCGTCGAGCAACCTTCTCGAATGGCTGCCCTTTGATTTGTTCTTCAACACGAACGGCGTGGCCTCGCGCGCCGATCCGGGCGCGATCAATTTGCCCCGCCAGTTTTATCGCGCCGCCCAGGTGCTGCCTCAGCCGGGCGTGCTCGGTTTGAGCCACCGCAGCGGCGCGCCCGGCACGCGGATCACCATCTATGGACAGTTCTTCGAGGCCGGGAAACCGGGTGACAACGTGGTGCGGTTTGGCGGCGTCGAAGCTCCCGTACTGGAGGTGAGCGCGACGCACCTGGTGACGGAAGTGCCTGCGAGCGCGGCGACAGGACGAATCACGGTGACGTCGCCGGAAGGCACCGCAACCAGCGCCGATCCGTTCATTGTAACGGGACTGGCTCAAGTCAGCATCGTCCCACCGCCGGGCCTGGCCGGAGTGGCCTTTGAGGCGGTCAACGCGTACGGCTCAGCCGGCGGCGCGGGCGGCGCTGGGATTCGGACATCGTCAGCGACGATTCCCGTCCGGGAGGGAATGCCGCAGCTCACGGCGGCGGTGACAAGGGACACGAACCGTGAGGCGTTCTTTTACGCCGTGACGCTCTCCTCGCGCGAACCGATCGCGCTGGGGGCGGTGTCCACGGCGGAGACGCTGGTGTTCGCCAATCCGTTTTTTCTCACCCTGGATTTGTCGCGAGCGGAATTCATCCTGGGCGTCATTCGCGGGGACACCAACGTGCAGCATCTGGCCGCGGTACTCACGCAGCTTTATTCCGAAACACCCGCTCCCTTCGAGAGCCCCGCGTTCGATGTGGCTTACAGCAACGCGTTGACGTCCGTGTATTGGCAACTTGCCGGGTCCGCGGCGCCGGCTGCCGGCGGCGCGGTGGCGGCGAGTGCATCCGGGCAACTGCGACCCGCGGCGGCGGTGCCCATGCCCTCGCGCGAAACTGCCATCGTGGGCCTCGATCTGGAATTCGTTACGGTGAACCGCGACCGCGCGAGTCCGAGGGTACTCACGATGGAGAACGTCGGCTTCAATCCGGTCGATTGGCTCGTGGTGATTCAGGAACTGGACGTCAACCGCTCATTCCCCAATGGCCCGCCTGATTTCAACCAGGCGGTCGTCGGGAAAGGGAAGGATCGTCTGGACCGGGTGATTGAGTTCAGCCTGGCGTCCCCTGGAGGGTTGTTCCGCCGCACGGTGAGCGCCAACTTGCTCTTCAGCCGGTTTGACATTGTTGCCTCGTTGCTGGATGAGGCCGCCGACTTTCTCGACGGCGTCGTTTCCTCGAATAGTTTTACGATGCCCAACGAGGATGCGATCTACGTGGTGCGTGCTGTCGGGCCCAGCCTCGGACTGGACTTCTCGCAAGCGAGTTTCAACGAACAGGTGTTTCTCAGCGAATCCTATCCCCGGGAGCGGACGACGGCGATTGCTCTCAACATCATGCACGGGGTGTTCGACTTCGTCAGCATCGTGTTGGATGTAAAAGATGTGAAGCTGGCCGACTCGGTCATGGCCCAGTACTTCATGAAGATGATGTCGAGCCTGCCCACCTACGAGCGGCAGGAACAGTTCCCCGGCATCGTGCTCAAGACCGCCTCCGCCATGACGGCCGAGGTGGGCGATAAGGTCACGGATGAACGGCTCAAGGCTCTCCTCAGGGGAGCGACCCGCGGCCTGTTTAAGACGATTGCCGACAAAGGCCTCCTGCCGTTGAGGCTCATTGCGGGGTTCGGTCAGATCGCGGAACGCGCCTCGGGCATCGGGCGTACTTCGCCCTTGGAGACCGCTCTGATCA
>DATLZF010000719.1:0-4013 GCA_035574135.1 Candidatus Methylomirabilota bacterium | reverse complement strand
CTGGCGACCCACACTTCGCCAACGAGCACGTTGGTGAGGGTCAGCGTGTTCCTGCCGGCCACGGTGAGCACATCCGGTCCGCCGGCCTTGAGCTTCTTGAGCCTGACCATCCATTGGCCGCCCTTGGCAACGGTCTTCACCGTTTGATTGCGAAATTGCACGGTGATCTCCTCGCCGTCCTCCGCCCAGCCCCAGACCGGCACGGCGACGCCGCGCTGGAGCACCATGTTGTCTGAAAAGAGGCCGTGGAGAGAGACGGCGACGGCCGCGTGGCTGGCGGCCAGCACGAGACCCAAGGAAAGGAAACAGCGAACCCGAAAGGCGATCAGTGGCTTCATGCGCCGTAGTGCAAAGGACCGGATGCCGGGCGTCAATCGGGAAGTAACCGGGCGTGCCGGCGCGGGAGACGGCCGAGAGACGGCTCCCGGCGACAAATGTCTTGGTTCGCCGAAGCCGTTCCATATTCTGGTCCCCGACATGGGCGGCATGAAGTATCGCAAATTGGGCCGGACGGGCTGGGAGGTGTCGCTCCTCGGATATGGCTCCTCAGCGTTGGGAGGGGCCTACGGCCGCGTGGACGAGAAGGACGCCATCAAAACCGTCCGCACCGCCCTCGATCTCGGCATTAACTTCATCGACGTGGCGCCGGCCGACGGCTTGATCCGCGCCGAGACGCTTCTGGGCAAGGCCCTCCAAGGCGTGCCGCGTGAAAGCTACCTTCTGGCAACCAGCGTGGGACGGTATGGACCGGACCGCGGCGACTTTGATTTCTCGCCGGCGCGCGTCACTCGCGCGGTGGACGAGAGCCTGCGCCGGCTGCGCGTGGCGCACGTGGACTTGATCCAGTGCCAGGACATCGAGTTCGGATCGATCCCGAAGATCATCGAGGAAACCCTGCCGGCGCTCGAAGCCTTGAAACGCCAGGGCAAGGTGCGCAAGATCGGCATCACCGGTTACGCGCTCAAGGCCATCCCCAAAGTGCTGGACCATGCGGCGGTGGACACGGTCCTCTCCTACGGACACTACTGCCTGCTCGACATCACCCTGGTGCAGATGTTCCCCTACCTCAAGGCGCACAAGGTCGGCCTGATCAACGGCGCTCCGCTCGGCATGGGCCTCCACACCGACAAAGGGCCGCCCGACTGGCACCCCGCCCCGGCGCGCACGCGCGAGGTCTGCGCCCGGGCCGCCGAACATTGTCGCCAGCGCAAAGCCAGTATTGCCCAACTGGCTCTCCAGTTCGCCGTTGCCCAGCCGGCCATCGCCAGCACGCTTGTCGGCACGTCCAATCCCAGGAGGCTTCGTCAGAACGTGCAGTGGATTCAGGCCCCCCCGGACCCCGTCCTGCTGGCGGAGGTCCTGGCCATCCTCGAGCCCGAGCGCAACAAAGCCTGGCCCAGCGGCCGCAAGGAGAACAACTGACTTCCCCGCCCATGCTCGCAACGAGGACGACATCATGCGACCGACACCTGCCCCGGGCTGAGGCGACCGTTCCGAGCCGTCCTTTCGCCGAGGGTGCCGCGGCCCCCCCCTCTCCCGCCATCGCGCCTCGCTGCCGGCTTGTGCTCCTGACCGGTTTTTTTTCCAATCCGCTCATCGCTTGATCTCATGCGCCTGATTGACCTTTCCCAGCCCCTCTACGACGGAGCGCCCAACTGTCCGGCCCATCCCCCTGTGCGCGCCGAAATCATCGCCGACCATCCCAAGCACGGATGGCGCGTGGAGTTGCTCACCCTCGCCAGCCACACCGGCAGTCACGTCGATGCGCCCTCCCACAAGCTGGCCGACGGCCCCAACCTCGATCAGATGCCTCTCGAAACCTTCGTCGGCGAAGCGATCATCGCCGACCTCCGGGGGGCTCACCCGGACCAGCCCTTCACCTCCACCACGCTGTCGCGCGTCCTGCGCCACGCGCCGGTCATTGAGGACAAGATCATCCTGATCGCCACCGGCTGGGGCGACAAGCGTGCCCAGACCGACGAATGGCTGCGTCACTCACCCTACCTTTCGCCCGATGCCGCCGAATGGTGTGTCGAGCAAAAGGTGCGCGCCGTCGGCATTGATCATTACTCGATCGGCGGCTGCCGCGAGCCGCAGAACTCAATGACCCACGAGATCCTGCTCAAGGCCGGCATTTGGATCGTGGAGGACCTGCGCTATCCGCCCGACGTCTTCGCCCTGCCGCAGCCACTCAAGTTCTGGAGCCTGCCCGTCCATTTCCGCGGCTTCACCGGATCGTTCTGCCGGCCGGTGGTGGTGGTGGAGTGATCCGTCGCCACGACGAGCCCTGGCCCGCAGCCCCCAGCCGCCGGTGACGTACTCCGACGCACCTCGGTCACGGGATGGTTTCTCACGCGGCCAGGATTCGGATTGACAGCCGAGCGCTCCTTCGCTGCGATACGAGCGTCATCAACTCAGCCCGTTACAGAAGGAAGCTCCTGCTTGGCCTTCAACCGCGAGGGAGAAGTTGGTTTGCGGGAGGTGCGGGGGTGAAAGGATCGCAGGGCCTCCTCGCAACAAGCCGTAATCAGAACAGCCACACAATGCTTATGAACCCCAGCGTTACCTCCAAGTTTGCCCTCCTGCTCATCGCGACCGGGCTCCTTTGCCTGGTGCCGGCGATCCCTGCTGCTCCCATGCTGGTGCCCGGTTTCGTCCGATTCGAGGTGTACACCAACCTGCCCGGCGCATCGATCGGCGATCTGGTATTTGCGCCGGAGTACCCCGACTCGCCCGGCCGGACCTTCTACACGACCGCGCTCGATACTCGCACGGTGTATCCGACCGACAGCCACGAGAACTACGGTGGCCGCCTGACAGGATTCCTCGTTCCCACGGCAACAGCCGACTACATTTTCTTCCTCCGCGGCCAGGATGCGTGCCAGTTGTTTCTGAGTCCCGACGACGATCCGGCGAACCTGGAACTGATCGCGGAAGACGAGGTGGGCGGCGGTGGATTCGAGGAACCCGGCGTACCCAAGACCTCGGCACCCCGCTCGCTCGTGGCCGGACAACGCTACGCAATTCAGGTGCTTTACAAGGCCGGCGTCGGACCGGACTTGTGCCAGGTTGCTTGGCGCACCACGGAATCCACGACGCCCGCAGCCGAGCTAACCCCCATTCCCGGCACCTTTCTGGCGGCACTGATTGAGCCGCGGGGCAACGTCACCATCACGCGTCAGCCCACCGGGGCCACTCTCGGCGCCAACCAATCCCTGACCTTGGACGTCGATTTCACGACCACCCACGGTCCCATCTTCGTGCAATGGCAGAAGGACGGAGCCAACGTGCCGGGGCGGGTCGGAGGCACCGTCAGCTTGGGGCCGCTGACCGAGTCGGATTCCGGCTCCTACCGCGCCGTGGTCTCCATTCCCGGCGCCGTGGCTATCAGCAGCGCCGTCAACGTCACGGTGACGCCTGATGTGACTCCGCCCACCATCCGCCGCATCGTCGTCGCCGATTCCCTGGAGTCGATCACGGTCGAATACTCGGAAGCCGTAACCGACACCGCGCTGGATGTGTTCAATTACGCCCTGGACGGCGGTCAGCAAATCACCGGTGACGGGGTCCGGGTCAACCCCAGCACCGTCCGCTTCGGAACCACGCGCCTGACCATCGGGGCCACCTATACGCTTACCGTTACGGACATCGAGGATCTTGCCGGCCTCACCAGCGCGCCGGGCACCAGCCGCACGTTTACGCTCACCCGCGAGCGCGGCGGGTTGAAATTCGAGGCCTGGCTCAACCTCGGAGGCAACGCGGTTTCCGCCCTCCTCAGCCATCCGGCCTATCCCGACAACCCCGATCTCGTGGCCTACGTCACCCAGGCCTCGAGCCGGCAGGTCTTCGCCGATGCCGCCTCGGTGGACAACTATGGCGGCCGCCTCTCGGGATGGATCGTCCCCCCGGAATCGGGCGACTATGAGTTTTTCATCCGCAGCGACGACAATTCAGAACTCTACCTCAGCCCCGACGACAATCCGGCCAACGCCGTCCTCATCGCCTCGGAAAGC
>DATLZF010000718.1:0-3733 GCA_035574135.1 Candidatus Methylomirabilota bacterium | reverse complement strand
CAGCGGCCCTTCCCTACAACGCGCGCCGTTGAATGGCTACGGCAACGAACCGGCGCACTGGCTCGCCGCCCTGCCCACGCCGGGGGAAGATTTCGCCGGTGGCGCGCCGCCGGTCATCACCCAGCCGCCGACGGATGGCTACGTGGTGGCCTACCAGAGCGCGAGCTTCAACGTCGGAGTGTCGGGGCCGGGGCCGTTGCGGTATCAGTGGCGGTTCAAGGGCGCGAACCTGCCGGGCGCCACCAACGCCACGCTGGTGCTGCCCCGGGTGCTGCCCACGCAGGCGGGCCGCTACAGTGTGGTGGTGTTCAATGCCGCTGGCGCCGTCGAGAGCGCGGAGGTGACCTTGCGGGTCGGCATCCCTGCCATCATCACGGCCCACCCGTTGAGCCAGGAGATTCGCCTCGGCAGCCCGGTCACGTTCAACGTCAGCGCTCTCAGCCCCTCGCCCATGCGCTTCCAATGGCGCTTCAACGGCGTCGATCTGCCCGGCCAAACCAATGCATCGCTCACCCTGCCCGCGGTGCGCGTCGAGGACGACGGCCTTTACACGGTGGTGATCACCGATGCCGTCGGGCCGATCGTGAGCGAGCCGGCACGGCTGACGGTGCTGGTGAACCCGACCATCGTCGTGCAGCCGCTGGCCGCGGAAGTGGCGCCGGGCTCGGACGTGGTCCTGAGCGTGGCCGTCACCAACACGGCCACGCTGCCCGTCGGCTACCGCTGGCGGCGCAACGGCAGCTCTGTGGTCACAAACCTCCTTCATGCTCGCGCCGACTTTTTCGTCGTCACCAACGTGCAGAGCAGCAACTTGTGGGACGTGATCGTATTCAACGCCGGCCGGCCCAGCGGCCTGCAGAGCAGCCGCGTCAGCGTCAAACCCGCGGCCGACCGCGATGGCGATGGCATTCCCGACTCCGCGGAGGTGGCGCTGGGGTTGAATGCGGATGATCCGGCCGATGCCGCGCGGGATGCCGATGGCGACACCATGACCAACCGGGAGGAATTCATCGCCGGCACCGACCCGGCCGATCCGTCGAGCTACCTGAAGGTCGCCGCCATCGAGGGCCGCGGCATCGCGCGGCTGACGTTCCCGGCCGTGGCGGGCCGCACCTACGCCGTCGAGTTTCGGGACCGGGCAGACACCGGCGCCTGGTCGCGGTTGGGCTCCGTGCCCGCGCTCACGAACAATTGGATGGTCACCGTCGAGGATCCCGCGCCGGTTTCCGGCCGGGTCTATCGCCTCGTCACGCCGCACCGGCCCTGAATGAGGGCGGGGCGCAGAGCCGTCTCCGCCCTGCCATGGGAGCGCCGCACTCCGGTGGCACGCGCCGATTGCCGGTGGTTGGAAGATGTGGTTTCTTTGCGGCCGTCATCACGATTGCGGCTCCGAGATCCATGATCAGAAGTGCCATGCCCACGGTCCCTCGTTTTGCCCGGAAGGGAGGGTTCCGCGCCGTCTGGTTGTCGTTGGCCGCCGTGTTGGCGCTTGCCATCGGCACCGCTTCCGCCGCCGTGCGCGTCTCCGAGTTCCTCGCGGAGAACGACGGCGGCCTGCGCGATGCCGATGGCGACAGCCCGGATTGGATTGAACTCCACAACGACGGCAGCGACGCGGTGAACCTCTCGGGCTGGCATCTCACCGACTCGACGAATGACCTGACCCGCTGGACGTTCCCGGCCACGAACCTGCCCGGCGGCGGTTACTTGGTGGTGTTCGCGTCGGGCAAGGATCGCGCGGTGGCCGGTGCCGAGTTGCATACGAACTTCCGCCTCGACAACGCCGGCGGTTTTTTGGCGCTGGTGTCGCCGGACGGAATCACCCTGGCCGATGCCCATCGCTACCCCGCCCAGCGCGCCAATGTTTCCTATGGCGCGGAGCGGGCGGTGACGGTGGTGCCGTTGGTGGCGGCGGGTGCCATCGCTCGCGTTCATGTCCCCACGGATGGCGCGTTGGGCGGCGACTGGTTGGAGCCGGCCTTCGACGATACCGGGTGGCCGGCGGCTGCGACGGGGGTGGGCTTCGATGGCGGTGCTACCGCGGCCGGCGAGCTGTGGATCGATTTCAACGACGATGACACGGGCGAGACCGGCGCGGCGAACACGGAGGCAGGATTCAACACGATGACCCTGTCGGCCAACCCGGCCACCTTCAACGGCGTGACGGTGACGCTCTCGGCGCTGGGGGGCGCCGTGCTGGACGATCGCGACCGCGCCGTTCCGGCGGACGCGCCGCCCGCGCTCACCCAGGACCAACTTTACGACGACTTCATCTTCGCGTTCGGCCAGACCAATGGAAACGGCTTGCGCCTCCGGTTTGCGGGCCTGTCGCCCGGGCAGACCTATGCGCTGACGGTATGGTCCTACGACCGTTCGAGCACGGGCAACCGCGTCTCCGATTGGGTGGAAACGGCCAGCGGTGTCACCCGTCCGATCGTCACCGGCTACACCTTCGACGGCAACACGGTGCCAACCGGGGACGGACAGCACACCTTTACCGGACTGGTGCAGGCCTCGGCGGCGGGCACGTTGCAGATTGAAGGTCGGCGCAGCGGCGGCACGTCGCACGGCGTTTTCCTGAACGCGCTCAAGCTGGTGCCCATCCGCTACGGGTCGGTGATCGCGACCGATCTCGGCGCCGTCATGAGCCATCGCAGCGCTTCGGTTTACCTGCGCCTGCCATTGGTGGTGGAGGATCCGGCCGCCTTCCAAAGCCTCCGCTTGCGGGTCAAGTACGACGACGGCTTCGCGGCGTATCTCAACGGCCGCATGGTGGTGTCGCGCCAGGCGCCGGAGGTGTTGCAGTGGAACTCGGCTGCCACCGCCCCGCACGGGGGGCTTGCGGCGCTGGCTTTCGAGGAATTTGTCCTTCCCGACGCGCCGTCGCTGCTCCGGCCGGGCGTCAACGTGCTGGCGTTGCACCGGCTCAACGTTGCCGCGGATGACGCCACTTTTCTGCTGTTGCCGGAGGTGGAGGGCGTCTCGGTGGCCACCAGCCAGGGGCGTTACCTGCAACCGCCGACGCCGGGCGCGGCCAATGGCGCCGGCTTCACCGGCCTGGTGGCCGATACGAAGTTCAGCGTGAATCGGGGTTTCCATGATGCGCCCATCACCGTCGCCATCACCACCGAAACGCCCGGCGCCGAGATCCGCTGGACGACCAATGGCAGCCGGCCCAGCCTGTCCAACGGCGTCGTGTACACGGCGCCACTGGTCCTCTCGAACACCACGATCCTGCGCGCAGCGGCGTTCAAGGCCGGGCTGGTGCCCTCGGGTGTGGACACGCACACCTATCTTTTCCTGGATCAGGTGTTGCGCCAGTCCGCCACGCCGCCGGGTTATCCGGCCACCTGGCAGGCCAATTACCCGGCGGACTATGGCATGGACACAAACATCGTCCACCACCCGGTCTATGGCCCGACCCTTGTCAACGACCTGCGCAGCATCCCGACGCTGAGCCTCGTCTCCGATCACAACGGCCTGTGGAGTGCGACCACCGGCATCTACCCGAACGCCACCAGCAGCGGCCCGGCCTGGGAACGGGAGGGCTCGCTCGAATTAATTGACGGCAGCGGCCGGAGCGAGTTTGCCGTCACCGCCAGGATCGAGATGCACGGCAACGCCAGCCGCGACAACGTCCGCACGCCCAAGCATTCCCTGCATGCTGTCTTCAACGCGGATTACGGACCGGCCAAGCTGCGCTACGACTGGTTCGGCGGCGGCGTGACGGCGC
>DATLZF010000717.1:0-2010 GCA_035574135.1 Candidatus Methylomirabilota bacterium | reverse complement strand
AAGCGGCCGAATGCGAGTACCGCCGCCACACGGTCGGAAGAATCTGATAACGGCTGACTTCGCCAGCCCGGCCGATGGCGCGGTCATTGTTGCCGGACTCGATCAAACTGAGGGCCTCGAGCAGCGAAAAACCGACGGCCCGAGCCTGCGCCGGGATGAATGCGGTCAGCAGGAGGATCAGCAGGGTTGTCTTCATAACATGAACGTCACAGCTAACCACGCGCCTGGCACGCTCCACGACAGCGGCGATCCCTGCCTCCGTTCCGCCAGCTCTGGCACCAAGCGAACGGGGACTGTGCCAGCCATCAGGCGGGCATGCCAATGGAATTTCCCGAGAAAACGGGGCGCTCCGGACCCGGGTAATCTACGGAGCCTTTGATGCCCTCGCCTTTGCGCTCGTCAGGAGGGCGGCTCTTCGGTACCGGGAAAGGATGAAGCCGTTCCCACTGGTATTCCTTCTCGGGCTTGGATTTGCTTGCCCGGTCAAAGCGGCCGCGCCCCAACCGCCCAACTTCATCATCATACTGGTGGACGACCTTGGCTGGCGGGATCTGGGGTGCGCCGGCAGCACGTTTTTCGAGACGCCCCACATCGATCGTTTGGCCAGCGAAGGCGTGCGTTTCAGCCAGGCCTACTCCGCCTGCACGGTTTGTTCCCCGACCCGCGCGGCGTTGCTCACCGGCAAGTATCCCGCCCGGCTCCACGTCACGGACTGGATCCCCGGCCACTCGTATCCAAAGGCGAAACTGCGGGTGCCGGATTGGACACAGCACCTTCCCGCCGGGGAACCGACGCTGGCGGAGGTGCTCCATCGCCGCGGCTACGCCTCCGCCAGCATCGGCAAATGGCATCTCGGTGGAGAAGCAGACCGGCCCGAACACCACGGGTTCGACCACAACATCGGCGGCGATCACCGCGGTCAGCCTCCAAGCTACTTCGCGCCTTATCAGATACCCACGTTGCCCGATGGCCCTGAGGGGGAATACCTCACGGACCGCGAAACCGATGAGGCGATCCGGTTCATCGAATCTCATCGGGAGCAGCCGTTCCTGCTCTACCTCCCCCGCTACGCCGTGCATCGACCGCTCCAGGCCAAACCCGCGAAGGTGGCCAAGTACCGAGGCAAGGCCGCCACGAGCGGCGGCACCCAGACCAACGCCACCTACGCCGCCATGATCGAGAGCCTCGATGACAGCGTCGGCCGGTTGCTGCAACGCCTGGACGAGCTGGCTTTGTCAGAACGGACGGTCGTGATCTTCACGTCCGACAATGGCGGCCTGACCACCGGACGCGATCCTTCGACGGACAACGCCCCCCTGCGGGCGGGCAAGGGTTCGCCCTACGAAGGCGGTGTGCGGGTGCCTCTGCTGGTGCGCTGGCCGGGCGTGATCGCCCCGGGTGTGACGAACGACACGGTCGTGATCACGCATGATCTCTTCCCCACCGTGCTCGAACTCTCGGGCGTGCCCATGCCGGACCTGCCCGCGAACGACGGCCGCAGCCTCGCCCCCTTGTTGATGCGCAGGGCCGGCAAATGGTCCCGGGACGCCGTCTTCTGGCATTACCCGCATTATCACCCGGGCGGCGCCACCCCGTACGGAGCCGTTCGAGCCGGCGCGTTCAA
Organism: Candidatus Methylomirabilota bacterium; assembly: GCA_035574135.1. Taxonomy (GTDB): domain Bacteria; phylum Verrucomicrobiota; class Verrucomicrobiia; order Limisphaerales; family DATLZF01; genus DATLZF01. The sequence continues at coordinate 386 of DATLZF010000717.1, read as the reverse complement.
GTTGATCGAGTTCTACGAGCGCGGGCACGTCGAACTCTTCAATCTGCATGACGATCCCGGGGAGACCGTCAACCTCGCCAACCAGATGCCGGGCAAGGTGACCGAGCTCCGCAGCCAACTCCAAAGCTGGCGCCTCACCATCGGCGCACAGATGCCGACATCGAACCCGGACTGGGACGGAAAGTCCGGACCGGCGTCGATCCGGCAGAGCGCGAATGGCGGGGTCCTGCTCCACGCCCGCGACGTGGAGATCCACGGCACAACGGTCCGCTACGAGCCACAAACCAACAAGAACACCGTCGGCTACTGGACCCGGCGTGAGGATTGGATCAGTTGGGACTTCGACCTGGAGCGGACGGGCACGTTTGCGGTCGAGATTCTTCAGG
>DATLZF010000716.1:0-6601 GCA_035574135.1 Candidatus Methylomirabilota bacterium | reverse complement strand
TGCTGCGTGGTGAACGGCCACGGCGTCGAGGTTGAGGCCCGGCTTTGGTTCTTTGAAGCGAACCAGCCCCTGGCAGTATTCCTCGATCAACCGCTTCTTGCCCCGCGACAGATGATCGAGCGAAAGGCGGCTCTCGTTGCGGATGGCCTCCGCAGCCAGGTGCTGGAGGCGCACCAGATTCAAGCCGGCGGTGCGCTGCGCTAGATCAGGCAGAGGCAGCTCGCTCCATTGCTCGGCGGGCCGCCCGCCCGCCAGGCGCCGCGCCACCTCGGTTTCCAGAAACAGCGCGCGATCGGGGGCATCCGGCAGGTCGATGCGCACCTGCGCGACGTACGGATTCTGGAGCAGGTCGCCGTGCAGTTCGGCAGCCGATTCCGTGGCGAGGATCACGCCGATGTCCAGCCGCCGCAGTTCGGGCGAGGACGCCCACTTCAGCAACGTCACCAGGGCCATTCGCTCGTCCATCATCGCGCCGGCTTCCTCGGCGGCGGGGACGATCTTCTCCGGATAATCGACGATGAGCGTGATGCCGTTCCACTGTTTGTCCTCGCCCACGCGCAGGAAGAAGCGGCGGAGCAGGGGGGCCAGCCGCAGGAAGTCGCGGGGCGGCCCCTGCTCACGGTAGCTCGTCTTCTCCACCTGATCGTACACTTCGAGCCACTCGAAGAAACGTTTCTGCATCTCGGGAGTGCCGAAGGTGAGCCCGTCCCCAATGTCGTAGAAGAGCAGGAACTCGCGCGCGGGAAAGAGCCGGCGGGCGAGAAACGCCTTCAGCGGCACGAATGCGATCCCCTCCCGCTCGGCCACGGGAAAAAGGTCGAAGATGTTTCCATGCAGCACGAACAGCGAGTAGGTGCCGGCGTTCCAGCGGCGGGCGAATTCAAGAGCCCAGCCGCGCAGGGGCAGGCGGGCGGAGACATCGGCCGGTGGCGTTGCGGAGGGTGTCTGGGGCATGAGGAACTCGAGGACGCTTACGCTTTACGTTTCGATCCCACCGGAAGCGGCGGAGGGGCCTCTCGGGGATGGGTTGCCGTCAGCGGCTCGTAGCCGATGCGTCCCGGTGTGCGCGGCAGGTCGCCCACGAGATCCTTGAACTCGTCCATCTCGGCCAGCCAGCGGTTCGTCTCGTGCAGATGCTCGACCGTGGCGTCGATCCGGGCCGAAAGGCCGCCGGTGTTCTTCAGCGCCATGGCGTCGGCGCGGATGAGTTTGATCTGTTGATCGAGCCGTTCCTGCTCGGAAAGAACAAGGTCGAGATTGGCCCGGGCCTGCTCGCTGCGTTGCTGCCGCTTGCGCAACACCTCAAGCCGCTCCACGCGCGAGGCCAGCAGGCGCTGGCGTGCCTCCAGCAGTTCGCTTCGTGGCGAACCGGCCTTGAGGGCGTCCACCTCGGCCGACAGTGCGCCCACTTCCGTCTCCGCCTCGCGCAACAACGCCGGGATCTCTTCGCGGCTTTCGAGTTCGAGGAAGCGTTCGAGCGACTCTTCGAGGCTGAGCAGCCGCAGGTAGGTCCACATCAGTTCGTCGAGCTTGCGGAGACGTGGATCGTCCGGGATGCCGCCTGGACCGGGCCCGTCTTCAAGCGCGGCGCGTTCGATGTCGCGGCATACGCCGGCCAGGGCCAGATAACGGTTCCGGCGGGTGGCCGAGAGCCGCGCCAGGGCGGCTTCGCGTTGACGCGCGAATTCGGCCAGCTCGGACTCCGAGGTGGCGAGGATCTGCCTCTCTCTCCGCCGGTCCACCCAGCGTCGGAAGAAGGGCAGGTCCGGCATGTACACCCAGCCCAGGACATAGGCCGCGCCGCCGGCGATGAGCGACAGTGGAAAGAAAGCCGGGCCAAGCACGCAGGCGGCGCCCACGGCGGCGAGCGCGAGCCCGGCATGATGCGGGCTCTTGGCAAACTCGCGGCGGTAACTGGGCGGCGTTTCTTGCACGGTTCTCGTTCGGAACGTCGGCAGCCTGACTGATTCGCGGCTGGCCGGCAACTCCGGCGGTGCTTGCTTCCGCGGGGGGTGTGCGGGAGGCGCCATCGGTTGAGATGGGGTTCCGCCGACACGGGACCGGTTCGGGCAGTCAGTGGCGCCGGGTTTCAGATCGCCGGTTGGGTGGGGGCCTCCTTGGTGGGGCGAATCGCAGTCTGGCGTCTCCGCCCCCTCAGGTTGATTGCTGTCTGGCATTGCCCTCTCCGGCACCCCTGCCTCGACAAGGTTCCCTGCCGTTTCCTACAGTCGCGGCGCATGATTACGCGCTATTCCCGCCCGGAAATGCGGGCCATCTGGACCGACGAAAACAAACTCAAGCTCTGGCTCCGGATCGAGCTGCTCGCCAGCGAAGCCCTCGTCAAGGAAGGCGTCGTTCCGGTGAAGGATTTCCAGAAGATCAAGGCTGGTTGCGACAAGTGGTTCGCCGATCTCCCCGGTCTGGTCGCCCGCCAGCGCGAACTGGAGAAGACGCTCAATCACGACGTCATCGGCTTCACCACCGCCGTCGCCGAGGCCATCAATGACCCGGCCAGCCGCTGGTTTCATTTTGGCCTTACCAGCAGCGACGTGGGCGACACCTGCTACGCCGTGCAGATGATGCAGAGCGCCGATCTCCTCATTGCCGACGTGAAGAAGCTGCTGCCCGTCATCAAGCGCCGCGCAAACGAGCACAAGTTCACGCCCTGCATCGGCCGCAGCCACGGCATCCATGCCGAACCGACCACGTTCGGCCTCAAGCTTGCGCTGATGTACGACGAGTTTCGCCGGGCCCTGCGCCGTTTGGAGGCGGTGCGCGACGTGGTGGCTGTCGGGAAGATCTCCGGCGCGGTGGGCACCAGTGCGCACCTGTCGCCGCGCGTCGAGGCATATGTGTGTCGGCAGCTCGGCCTGCGGCCCGCGCCCATCGCCACGCAGGTTGTGCAGCGCGACATCCACGCCGAGTTTCAGACCACAATGGCGCTTGTGGGCGCGAGCGTCGAGCGGTGGGCGGTTGAGTTTCGCCACCTGCAGCGCACCGAAGTGCTCGAGGCCGAGGAGCCTTTTACCAAAGGGCAGAAGGGCTCGAGTGCGATGCCGCACAAGCGCAATCCCATCACGTGGGAACGCCTCACCGGTTTGGCGCGCGTGCTGCGCGGCAACGCCATCGCCGCGCTGGAGAACGTTGCTCTGTGGCACGAACGCGATATCAGCCACAGCAGCGTCGAGCGCATCATCTTCCCGGATAGCTGCACGTTGCTTGATTACATGTTCGGCCTGCTGACGCGATTAATGGACGGTCTGGCCGTGTACCCCGAGAACATGAAACGCAACCTCGGCCTGTCGCTCGGCATGTGGAACAGCCAGACCGTGCTGCTCGCGCTCATTCGCAAGGGGCTGACCCGCGAAGCCGCCTACCAACTGGTGCAGGACGCCGCCATGCAGACCTGGGCCGTCAAGCACTCCGGCCGTGATGACGCGGATTTTCTCGAAGTGCTCAAGGCCACGCCGGCCGTGGCACGGCATTTCAAGAGGGGCGAGCTGGAAAAGCTCTGCTCCCTGGATTTTCACTTCAAGGAAGTGAACAGCCGGTTCAAGAAGCTGGGACTGTAACCCACACCGAGCGCCGGGACCGATCCGGGTGAAACGACGCGGAAAGAGGGACAAGGACTGCGCCGCGCCAACGCTGTCTCGGCTCTCGCTTCGGCTGCCTTCTGCCGTTGCCCGGCGGTGGAAAACCCGCAGCCGCGTGAGAACGGGTGCAGCGACGACGGCTTCCCCGCGTTAATGGGCGCTCCGCCGGTCCGGTGCTCGCATTTTAGCTCTGGCGGAACGGCGTTTTACAAGCGATCGAACCCGCACTGCTGCTTGACTCAGGGGCATCCCTTCCTAAGATGCGCGCTCGTTTTTGAACCGAGCGCAGAACTATGAGCACAATTGTTGACATCCAGGCCCGTGAAATCCTCGACTCTCGCGGCAATCCCACGGTCGAGGTCGATGTAACCCTGGCCAGCGGGGCGGCCGGGCGCGCCGCCGTGCCCTCGGGGGCCAGCACCGGTGAGCACGAGGCGTTGGAGCTGCGGGATGGCGACAAGAAGCGTTACCTCGGCAAGGGGGTGGCGAAGGCCGTGGCCAACGTGGTCCAGAAGATCGCGCCGGCGTTGCAGGGCAAGGATGCGCTGGATCAGCTCACGCTCGACCGGACCATGCTCGATCTGGATGGCACCGAGACCAAATCCAAGCTGGGCGCCAACGCCATTCTCGCCGTCTCCCTCGCCAGTGCCAAGGCGGCGGCGGCGCACGTCGGACAGCCGCTGTTCAAGTATTTGGGCGGGCCCAACGCCAAGGTGTTGCCCGTGCCCATGGCCAACGTGATCAACGGTGGTGCCCATTCCGACGCGCCCATCGACTTCCAAGAGTTCATGATCATGCCGGTGGGCTTCAACCGGTTCAGCGAAGGGTTGCGCGCCATCACGGAGATTTTCCATGCCCTCAAGTCTGTTCTGAAGAAGAAGGGACTGAGCACCGCCGTGGGCGACGAGGGCGGCTTTGCTCCGAAGCTCGAGAGTGCCGAGGCGGCGCTCGACGCCATTGCGCAGGCGACCAAGGAGGCGGGCTACAAGCTCGGCAAAAACATTTATCTGGCCCTCGATGTGGCCAGCTCCGAGTTCTACAACGGCGACGGCACCTACACGTTCAAGAAGAGCACCGGCCGCAAGCTCACCGGCGAGGAGCTGGTGGACTTCTACGTCAAGCTCACCAGCCGCTATCCCATCATCTCGATCGAGGATGGCTGTGCGGAGAGCGACTGGAAGCACTGGAAGCTGTTGACCGAAAAGCTGGGCGACAAGGTCCAGTTGGTCGGCGACGATCTCTTCGTGACCAACGTGAAGTTCCTCCGAAAGGGCATCGAGACCGGCACCGCCAATTCGATTCTGGTCAAGGTCAACCAGATCGGCTCCCTGACCGAAACGCTCGACGCGGTCGAACTCGCCCACACCCACGCCTACACCGCCGTCTTGTCCCATCGGTCCGGCGAAACGGAGGACGCCACCATTGCGGATATCGCGGTGGCAACCAACTGTGGCCAGATCAAGACTGGTTCGCTCAGCCGCTCGGATCGCACGGCCAAGTACAACCAGCTTTTGCGCATCGAGCAGCTTCTGGGCGACAACGCGGTGTACGGCGGGCGCATCAAGGTGGTGTAAGCCGCGGCGGCTGTCGCGGCATCAGGCTTGCCAGACGAGCGCCCCGTTCTTACCCTCCTGGCCTCATGGAAACGTCGCAGTTGAGCCAGTATGGACCCGTGTTGATGCTGGGGGCCGTGGCGGTGGCCTTTGCCTTCGGAACGCTGGCGGTGTCAGTGCTGTTCGGCGCGCGGGGCCGGCGCAACGCCGCCAAGAGCATCGCCTACGAGTGCGGCATGCTCCCAATCGGCGAAGGCAGCACGCGGATGTCGGTGAAGTTTTACCTGGTGGCGATGCTGTTCATCCTGTTCGACATCGAGGTGGTCTTTCTCTATCCGTGGGCAGTCGTTTATCGCGATTTGCTGGCCGATGCGGCCACGAGAAACCTCATCCTCTTTGCCATGGTGTCGTTCATGGCCGTCCTGTTTGTCGGCTACCTCTACGCGTTGAAGAAACGCGCCTTCGACTGGAAATCCTGACGGCCCGACGGCTGCTTCTCATGGGGTGTGAGGCCGGTGCGTTCCGCCACTGCCCCGACGGAGCATCAGCTTGCGCCTCTTGCCATCCGTGACTCGATCAACTTGGCATCCACGCCGTATTTCGGCCGGAGTGATGCTTGCCCCGCGCTGTCCACGGTGCCGGCTCGGGCTTCATTTTACCGGAAGCGTGCCCGGTGCACACAGAGTGGCGGCTGAACCCGTCGCAATCGCGAACCGCAGCCAGTCCGGAGGCGGCAGGTTGAGCACGAGTCCGCGGGCCACGGCGGCGAGCATCGCATCGCCCGCACCGACGGTGTTGCGGGCGGCAAGCCGTGGGGCCGGGCGTGACCAGGCATAGTCGTGGCTCTGGTTCACCAGCAGGGCTCCGCGGGCGCCGCGTGACACGAGCACCCAGCCGCCGGTCTTTCGGGAAAGGCGCTTGGCGGCGCGCAGGACGGCTTGGCGGGGGCCCAACCGCCCGCCGTGCCATTGAGCGAGTTCGTCTTCGTTGGGTTTGACCAGCCACGGATGTTGGGCAACGGCTGCCGCGAGCGCCGGGCCTTCGCAATCCAGCAACGCCCTGACGCTGGCCGCATGGGCGAGTCGGAGCAGTTCCGCGTAGGCGCCCACCGGCACGCCGCGCGGCAGGCTGCCAGAGAGCACGAGCAGTTCAGTCCTGCGCAGTTCCATGCGTACGCGGTCCACCACGCCTCCCCACTCGCGCCGACGCAGTTCGGGTCCGGGCGGATTGAATCGCATCTGCCCCTGCGCTTCGGTGGAGACGATGACGTTGACACGGGTGGGCTCGCGAATGGGCACGACGGTCGCGGCGAGCTTGTCGGCGCGCAGGTGGCGGGTGAGTTCGCGGCCGGTGCCACCACCGAGAGGCAGGAGCAGACGGGGCCGGCCACCGAGGAACTTCAGCCAGCGGGCAACGTTGACGCCCTTGCCGCCCGCCCATCGGCGCTCGGCGGCG
>DATLZF010000715.1:0-9617 GCA_035574135.1 Candidatus Methylomirabilota bacterium | reverse complement strand
GCCCGCTGCAAATCCTCCAAGCCCAGGCCCCGGCCCTGGCCGGGGCGGTGTTGAACTGGCGTCCCCTCAACCTCTCCAAACGCCACCACCTCTACTTGCCTTCCCCCCACCACCGGGGTCACGATCTACCCAGCTTTCCCTTTTTCTGAACGCTTTTGCATTCCGCAATCATTGCGATGCGAATGGAGTTGATGCTTCAAGCAGCTAAAGGCGGCACGTGGAGGGCCAAGCCCGGCAAGTCCTCCGGTCGCGGGCGGCAACCCGATGCCGTTTGGGCCGTCGTTGGTCGGTCTTCTCGGGAACCGGCTCTTCCCAGGGCAAAACTGCGCCAGGCCCGGCTTCGGGCGGGACGACCGAGCCGGCGCTCGCGGCAACGGGGCGGCCTGCCCGTCGTCGCAGGCGATGAAGCCCCGGGAGGTCGAACCGACCGTCGCGCCGCCGGAGCGCGGCGTAGCGCTGCGGGGTGGAGGGAGTGATCGGAGTTGGCGAGGCACCGGCGTTTGAGCTGCGTGTCCTTTTCTCGGCGAGGCGGGCCCGGCGCGGGAGACCCCGTGCGCTGCAACGAACTCACCCCCGTTTGCCGGCCGTTGGCTCACTCGTGATGTGATTGGAGCTGAGGCCCTCGCACCACATTCCTCCCTTCCCCTGCGGCCAAGCTTCGGCTACACGTTGGCCATGTTCCCTCTACGCAGGTCGATGATGGGGAAGGCGCTGGCCGCCGCCACAACCGCATGGGCTCTTTCCGCTACCACTCTCGCCGCCGGTACTCTGCCGCCCAAAGACCAGCGCGCCGGCCCTCCCAAAACGCTTAACACGCCGCGCACGTTTCCCGAGATCAAGACGCGGGCCGACTGGCAGGCGCGGGTGAAGGAAATCCGCGAGCACATTCTCGTGAACTGCGGTCTCTGGCCCAACCCGCGCAAGACGCCCCTGAACGCGGTGATCTCCGGTCGCGTCGAGCGTGACGGTTACAGCGTCGAGAACGTGCGCATGGAAACGATGCCGGGCGTGTACCTGGCCGGGAATCTTTACCGGCCAGTGGGCCGGGGCCCGGGTCCGTTTCCCGGCGTGTTGAACCCGCACGGGCACTGGCGCAACGGCCGGCTCGAGGATCAGCCGCTCGGCAGCATTGCCGCGCGGTGCATCAGCTTCGCACGCCAGGGCATGGTGGCGTTCTCCTATGACATGGTCGGCTACACCGACACTCTCCAGGTGAGCCACAAGTTCGCCGCTGATCCGACCAACCAGCTTTGGAACATCAGCCTCATGGGGCTGCAATTGTGGAACAGCATCCGCGCGCTGGATTTCGTGGCCTCGCTGCCGGACGTCGATCGCACGCGCCTGGGCTGCACGGGCGAGTCCGGCGGCGGGACGCAAACGTTCATGCTGGGTGCGGTGGATCTCCGGCTCACCGCCCAGGCGCCCGTCGTCATGGTGTCGCACTCGATGCAGGGCGGCTGTCTGTGCGAAAACGCTCCGGGCCTGCGGGTCGATTACTCGAACATGGAGTTCGCCGCCGCGGCCGCGCCCAGGCCGCAGATTCTCGTCGCGGCCACCGGCGACTGGACCCGGGCCACGCTCACCTTGGAGGGCCCCGCCATCGCGGGCATCTACCGGCTGTTCAACGCCCGGGATCGCCTCCACTACGTCCGCTTTGACTACGATCACAACTACAACCAGACCAGTCGCGAAGCGGTCTATGAATGGTTCGGGCAGTGGCTCCTGCGCCACGAAAACCCCCCGTCGCTCAAGGAAGCGGCTTACCGGAAGGAGCCGGATACCGCCCTGCGCGTCTGGCCGGACGGCAAGCTGCCCGCCGACGCGCTGGACGAGCCGCGGTTGATCGCCTCGCTCATCCGTCAGGCCCAGGGCAATCTGGCGGCGGTATGGCCGGGCGATGCCGGCACACTCAAGCGGTTCAGAGAAATGGTGGAGCCGATCTGGCGGCACTCCCTTCAGCTTGAGCGACCGGGAAACAACCTCCTCGTCGAGACCAACGAGCCGGCCGCCCGCGACGGGTTCTCGGAAATGCACTTCGCCATCGGCCGGGAAGCGCGAGGGGATCGTCTGCCGGTGGTATTGCTCAAGCCGGCGGCGGCACGATCCGAGACGGCACTGGTGCTGGCGCACCCGGAGGGCCGGGCGGCCTTCCTCCGCGACGGTCAACCGGCGGGGTTGGCGGAGGCCCTGATCAAGAAGGGATTCCCCGTCCTGCTTTTCGACGCGTTTCTCACCGGATCACTGGCGGACGCCACCGCGCTCAGGACCCGCAAACCCTTCGAGAACTTTTTCACCACCTACAACCGAACGGATCTTCAGGAGCGCGTGCAGGACCTGCTCACGGTCTGCGCCTTCGCCCGCACTCATCTGCAGATGCGGCGGGTGGTGTTGTGCGGCCAGGAGCGCGCCGGCCTGTGGACCCTGCTCGCGGCGCCGGCGGCGGATGCCGTGGCAGCCAACGCAGGCGGCCTCGACGTGAGCACGGACGCACCGCTGATGGAGCCGGACCTCTTCGCCCCGGGGCTGCGCCGCATGGGCGGGTTTGAGGGCGCCGTAGCGCTGTCCGCGCCGAATCCCGTTCTCGTTCACAACACCGGCACGGTCTTCAGAGACGACCTGGCCCGCACCGCCTTCGCCGCCGCCGGGGCCGAGGCCGCTCTGCGGTTGGAACCATCGGTCTTGGAGGACGAAACGATCGTCGCGTGGGCCGTGGCGCTACAGTGGAAGCAGCCTCCCGGAGGCGAGAGCTCGCCTTGATCCTTGACGCTGTGCGGTGGTTCCAGTGCCATCGCGCCATGAAGCTCTTGGGTTGCTGCCGTCGCTCACTTCTTTTCCTTTCCATTCCGGTCGGCGCCGCTTTCGGAGTGGGTCGAGCCTGGGCCGGCCCCTTGGAAGACTACGTCGCCCGCCCTGATTCGGTGTTCGCGTGGACGGCCGGGGAGTCGTGGCCGACCAACGGCGCCACCGTGCAACGGATCGACCTCACCTCGCAGCAATGGCGCGAGCACCGCTGGCAGCACACGCTCACCGTCGTGCGGCCGGCCCGCGTGCGGAATCCCGGCCTCGGTTTCCTCTTCATCACCGGTGACGGCCGCGGCTCGCGCGAGTTGGGTATTCTTGCCACCGTGGCCGAGCGCGCGGGCATCATCGCCGCCGTGGTCACGCGCGTTCCCAACCAGCCGCTTTACGACGGACGCAAGGAGGACGCGCTGATCGCCTACACGCTCGACCAGTATCTCAAGTCCAAGGACCCCACCTGGCCGCTGCTCTTTCCCATGGTCAAGAGCGCCGTGCGGGCGATGGACGCGGTGCAGCAGTTTGCCGATCGCACCCACCAACAGCGGATCACCAACTGGGTGGTGAGCGGGGCCTCCAAGCGGGGCTGGACCACCTGGCTCACCGCCGCCGTCGATCCCCGCGTGGCCGGCATTGCCCCCATGGTAATCGACACGCTGAACATGAAGGCCCAGACGGACTGGGCGGAAAAGGTGTACGGACGCCAGAGTGAACAGATCCGAGACTACACCGAGCTGGGCCTCGTCCAACGGTCCGAGGAGCCGGACGTGGCGGAACTGCGGGGCTGGATTGATCCCTACTCCTACCGCCGGCGCTACACCATGCCCAAGCTCATCCTCATTGGCAGCAACGATCCCTACTGGACGGTCGATTCGCTCCGCCACTACTGGCAAGACTTGCCGCCGCCCAAGCTTCTCCACCAGACGCCCAACGCCGGGCACGACCTCGCGGGGGGCAAGGAAGCTCTGCCGACGCTGGCTGCATTCGTCCAGATGATCGCCGACGGCCACCCGCTGCCGTCCGTGGATTGGAAGATCCAGAACGCCGACGAAGCAACGCTCTCGCTCGAAGTCAACGTTCCCGCCAAGGCCGTGCGGCTGTGGACAGCCGAGTCTCCAGACCGCGATTTCCGCAACGACTCGTGGACGAGCCGCCCGCTCCAAGCCCGGCCCGGAAACACCCGTGCCGTCGCCCGTGTCGAAACGCCAGCCACCGGCTACCGTGCGTTCTTCGGCGAGGTGGAGCTGACCTCGCCCACCGGTCACGATTTCAAACTCTCCACCGAAGCCCGGGTGACACCGGATGGAGTGAGGAAACAATGAAGCGCCAACGGCCTTCCACCCGGCATGATCAGGAAGGCCGGAGGGACAGGCGCCCGCCGAGGGCGGGCATCCATCGCCCTGACGACGACAATGGCCCGCCCGAGCCTGTCATCGGCGAGGCCAGGGCGGAATTCACGGAGGTGGAGACCTCGTGCTCGTGAACCGGCCATAACCAGGATCGCTCAGTCCCTCCAAGCCGTGAAACCAAAATGCTGCCGCCCTCTCGTCGCCGCAGCGGCGGGGCGGTTCGGTGAAGCGCGCCGTTTTCGACGACGTGGCCGCCTGTGCCGACGTTTCCGAGCGGCCAGGGGCGAACCGCAGTGGCCGCCACCGCGGCGTTCAGGCGGGCTTCTTCGGGGCGGCGCGTCGGCGCGGCTTCACCTGCGGCGCGTCGCCCCACAGGCTGTCCAGGTCGTAATGCGTCCGCACGTCCGTGCGCATGACGTGCACAATCACATCGAAATAGTCGATCACCAGCCACGAGGTCTGCGCGCTGCCATCCATCGCGCGCGGGGACAGGTCGTGTTCCTCCTTGAGCTTGCCGGTGATCTCGTCGGCGATGGCGCGCAGATGCGGCTCGCTGGTGCCCGAGGCGATGACGAAATAGTCGGTGATGGTCGAGAGGCCTCGCATGTCGAGCACCGAAATGTTCTCCGCCTTTTTGTTGTCGGCCAGTTCGCGGCAGAGCAGCGCCAGTTTCTTCGAATCCATCGGCGGCAGGGTGAGGGAAACAGCCTTACAAATAAAGCCGATTGTTGCGAATGGCCTCGGCCACGGCAGGGGGCACCAGCGGTTCCAGCGGCCAACCCGCCCGCACGCGCCGGCGGATTTCCGACGAGGAAATGGCGAAGGGAAATCCGCGCAGGACCCGGCCCCGGAAGGGCGCGGGCAACGGGACCGGCCCCACGCCGGGGCGGGGAATGATCACGAACTCGGTCAACGCCGCCAGCGCCTCCGCCTCGCGCCATTGCGGCAGCGACACGACATGATCCGCGCCGACGAGATAGAACAGTTCCGCCGGGGCAAAGCGCCGGACGTAGTCGCGCACCGTCTCAATCGTATAGGAAACGCCGGCCCGCCGAACTTCCTGATCGTCCACCTCGCAACGACTCCACCCGGCCAGGGCCAGTCGCAGCAGGCGCAATCGCTCGGCGGCCGGAGCGGGGACGGATCCGGGCTTGAAGGGCGACTGCGCCGCCGGGATGAAAAAGAGCCGGTCCAGACCGAGTTCCTCCAAGGCTGCCTGCGCCACCAGCAGGTGGCCCACGTGCACGGGATCGAACGAACCGCCGAAGAGCCCGAGTTTCATGTCGTCCCTCTCTCAACAACACCGGGTGATGCCGCCGTAGCGATGCTCGGTGGTCTGCACATAGGCCTCACCGGCAGACATGTCGGGCCGGGCCAATCCGCCGTCCAGCAAATCCACCTGCAAGCGCTGCGGACAAGCGGCGGCGTGATGCCGCGTGCGTTCGATGGCCGCTTCGCCGGAGAGTTCACGCGCCAGCGCCAGGCCCAACGCCAGCAGCGAGACAACGCGCAGCGGTTTGCCCTCCGCCACCGCATAATCCGGCAGCCAGACCGGCGGCGATTCCCTCAGCACGGCGAGCTTCTTGCGCGCCAAGAGCAGGATCCATTCACGCAGGCTGATCAGAAAGACGCCCAGCACCAACGCCAGGAAAAAGGCGGTCACACCTGCATCGAGCCGCAGGTTGAAGCGTTGTTTCCGCAGTTGGCGGATCTGTTTCTCCACGGCCGCGCGCTGCTCCGCCGGCAGCGATGACAGGTGCGTCTCCAGGTCCGCAAGTTTGGTTTCCGCCGCGCGGGCGCCCGCCAGGAAGCCGATGTGGGACGCGGGATGAAAAATCTTCTGCACGGCCGCCGTGCCGGTGACGGTCAGCAGCCACAGCAACGGCACGAGGGTCACGAGCGCCAGTGCGGGCGAACGGGTGGGAGCGTTCGCGTCTGCGGCGGGGCCGGAGCGGGCCGGGGTTGCTGCAGGATCAAAAACCGGCTGCACCAGCGCCATCTTCAACACGATCGTCGTGGCCAGGCACAGGGCGGTGGCCGCCAGAAGCTGGTTGGCAATGCCAAAAATCGGCCACAAGGCTTTGATGCCTCCGTCGGGATCATAGACGGCGGCAAGCAGGAAGTACCCCCACAAACCGACCACGAGACCGCTGGCGAGGACGTTTGCCGGCAGGCTGCGCACCTCCCCCAGCGGCTTCCAGACCCGGCCCAGGGCGTCCTGCACCAGATACCGCCCGACGCGAGTGCCGGCGTCGAGCGTGGTCAGGATGAAGAGCGCCTCGAACATCAGGGCGAAGTGGTACCAGATGCCGAGCCACTTCTCGCCGACCACGCGGCTGAACAAATTGGCCATCCCCACCGCCAGCGTGGCCGCGCCGCCGGTCCGGCCGTAGAGGGATTCCTCCTTCACCTCGCGCGCCAGTTCGGCCATGCGATCCGGTGCCAGGGCAAACTCGGGTCCGAATGCGTTGACCTTCGCCACCGTGGCGCGGGCGACGGCGGCGGCATCCGCGCCCGGCACCTGAATGTTCATGGCCAGGTACACGCCCGGCTCCAGCGTGCAGGCGGCAACCATGGCCATGATCGCCACCAGCGATTCCAGGAGCATGGCGCCGTATCCGATGGGGCGCGCGTAGCTCTCCCGCGTGATGATCTTGGGTGTGATGCCGCTGGAAATGAGCGTGTGGAAACCGCTGATGGCGCCGCAGGCGATGGTGATGAAGCAGAACGGGAACAGCTTGCCCGGCACAACCGGCCCCGAGCCGTCGATAAAGCGCGTCACCGCCGGCATCTGCAGTTGCGGCAGCACCAGCAACACCCCGAGGGCCAGCAGCACGATCGTGCCCAGCTTCATGAACGTGCTGAGATAATCCCGCGGCGCCAGCAGCAACCACACGGGCAGCACGCTGGCGGCGAAGGCATACACGATCACCGACCACGCCAGCGCCGGCGCTTTGAGGTGAAACACCTCCTTCAACGTCGGGTCGGCTGAGACCCACTGCCCACCGACCACCGCGGCAAGCAGGAGGATCACACCGATGACCGAGGCCTCCATCACCTTGCCGGCGCGGAGCCAGCGCAGGTAACCGCCCATGAGCATGGCGATGGGAATGGTGGCGCCCACGGTGAAGACGCTCCAGGGGCTTTCCGCCATCGCGTTCACCACCACCAGCGCCAGCACCGCCAGCAGGATGATCATGATCGAGAGGATGGCGATGACGCCGATCACCCCCGCGGCACGATTCAACTCCTCGCGGACCATCTGCGCCAGCGACTGGCCATTGCGGCGCATCGAGGCGAAGAGAATGACGAAATCCTGGACGGCGCCGCCCAGCACCACGCCAATGAGAATCCACAACGTTCCGGGCAGGTAACCGAACTGCGCCGCCAGCACCGGGCCCACAAGCGGACCCGGGCCGCTGATGGCGGCGAAGTGATGACCGAAGACGATCCACTTGTTCGTTTTCACGAAGTCGCGGCCGTCTTCGCGCACCTCGCAGGGCGTGGCACGGCGGTCGTTCAGCGCCAGCACGCGCGCCGCCACCCACTTCGAGTAGAAGCGATAGCCGATGGCGTAGGAACAGATCGCAGCGATGAGGAGGTAGGCCGAGTTGACCGGTTCGCCGCGTTTGACGGCCAGCGTCGCGTAGGCGAACGCGCCGAGGAGCGCGATCGCCAGCCAGAGGAGGATCGAGGCGCTTTTTTTCATGCCCGGGTCGGTTGGTGTCGGCGCCGTTGTAGGGGAACGGACCCGCAAAGCCCAGCCTGAAGCGGCGGCGGGAAGGCATGCTCGCCGCGCCCCGGCCTCGCAACGCTCGCCGCCGGGCGGCTGGCACAGGAGCTTCCCGGCCCGGAATGTTCCATGGTCCGGGACCGGCTCACGACGAAGCCCGCCGGCCGGCCCCGCGTTCCTCGTTGAGGTTGGCCTCCTGGGCGGTGAGCGCGAGGAAGGTCTGCTCCAGCGGGCCTTCGGCGCCGCTCTGTTGCCGGAGCTCCTCCCGCGTGCCCACCGCGATCAGCCGACCGCGGTGAATGATCCCAATGCGGTCGGCCATCTCCTCGGCCACGCTCAACTGATGGGTGGAGAGGAACACCGTCATGCCCGCGCGGGAGCGCTCCTTGAGGATGTCCTTCACCACCCGGGCGTGGTGCGGGTCGAGGCCGACCATCGGTTCGTCGATGACGAACACCTCCGGATCATGGAGCAGGGCGGAGACGATGGCCACACGCTGGCGGGTGCCGTGGGAAAGGCCCTCGATGGCCTTGTGCACGTAGGGTTCGAGGTTGAAGCGGTGAATCAGCGCCTCGGCGGCCGCACGAATGCGGGGCTCCGGCATCCGGAACATCTGCCCGGTAAACCGGATGAATTCCCACGGCGTGAGCTTGTCATAGAGGAAGGGAAAGTCCGGCACGTAGGCGAGGCGACGGCGGACTTCGAGCGGATGCGTTTGCACGTCGAAGCCGGCCACGCGCGCCGAGCCGGAGGTCGGTTTGATGAGGCCGGTGAGAATCTTGATCGTGGTCGTCTTGCCGGCCGCATTGGGGCCCAACACGGCGAAGAACTCGCCGCCGCCCACGGTGAGGCACAGGTCGTCCACGGCCACCAGGTCGCCAAACTTCTTCACCACATGGTTCAGTTCAATCATGCCACGTGGCGCTAGAACGGGCTGAGAGTCGAGTTCACGAGCACGAGGTCCCCCGGCAGTTCGACGCGAAGAATCTCGCCGCCGTCACGCCGGACGAACAGGACCGCCTGGGCGTAATCCAGAAAGCGGCCCTCGATCCGGTACACGGAGAGTTGAGCGTTCCGGAGGGGAAAAGAATCCGTCCATGCCTCCCATTGCAGGCTCCCGGCCGCCTGAGACAAGGACGGCATCGACAGGTCGAATCCCATGGTGGCCAGCAACCCGGGCAGCCACGGCCCCCACGGGCCGGCCAACTGGCGCAGCAGTCGGGAGGGATCCTGCAAATCTTCTCGGCGGATGATCCTCTCCTGGCGGCCGGCCTCGCCGTCCGTGAGGAGGCGGATCTGGCCGCTGTCGGCCTCGGCGTGCACTTCCCAGCTTTGCGGACGGGGGGTCAGGTCACCGGGGTTCGTCCCGGCGCGACCTTCCCGGCCTTGCGGACGCAGGCTGAGTTTGAGGACCAAGCGTTCCCACTCCCGTTCGGACCTCAACTTGAGCGTGGCATCGAACCGGAGCTTGTGGCCGGCCTCCAGGTTGAACGTGCCTTCCAGTTCGACCGTGTAGCCCATGCGCTCGGCGGCCATGCCTTCGACTTCGGCGCCAGCACTGCCGGCCGGGACCTCCAGCGGCCGGGTGTCGATGGTGGTCGTCCACCGACAGTGCCCCAGGTTGACGTTGCCGCGGCGAATCTCGAAGGTTGTCTTCTGCTCGTGCTCCAGCAGCCGCTTCCAGATGACGCGAGGCGGAACGGTGAGCGTGCGGTGTCCGAAGATCTCCGAGCGCCACA
>DATLZF010000714.1:0-2432 GCA_035574135.1 Candidatus Methylomirabilota bacterium | reverse complement strand
CCAGTATGTTTATGAAATCTGGCTTGTTCATTGTTGTTACTGTGGCTTGCGTTCGCCTGAGCGCCGGCCCCCCCTCTGGTCTGATTCCTGTGATTGTATCGGACGATACCGAGGGCCCCCGTTCCTGAGCAAGTACAATCGGCGTGCAACGAGATTGTCCCTCAATCGTTACGATGGGATTGGACATGACAGTTCGGGCGAGCGAAGGGATGTGCCGCGGGCAGCAGGGATCGGCTGGCGGGCAAGTTTTGCTGCCGCAAGGCACGACAACCGCCGTTGTCTTCCCTGCCCCCGCCCGAGGGCAGCGTTTTTCCAGGCCACTGGCTTCTTCCAAGGCAACGCCCCGCCACACCAAGGTCGGCCGGACCGGCTTTGACATGCTTTAGCCGCAACGAAGCCGTTAAAACAAGGGCGGGTGCCGCCCACCGCGCCCTCGCGGTTGGCGCGCAGTATCCGATCCCCCGTACTGTTTGGTGCACTCGAATGCGCCCGAGTGCGGCGCGAGGGCGCGCCGAACCGCAGCCGCCGCGGCTGCGCTCCCAATCACTGCAGCGACATCGTCGCGCCTCGTCAGTGCCATATCCCCGGCCTGGAAATCGCCTTTACAAATCCCCCAGGGCTTCCTACCTCTTCGGCCGATGAACATGATGAGCGACGTGATCTACTGGGCCGTCGGACTCGTGCTCGCGGCGGCGGTGGCATACCTGGTAAATCACTTTTTCTCGGAGGAGGCGCGCGATCGGCGGCGGCGGCGACGCAACTACGGCCGCGTGACCTCTCGGGTCAAGCGCCCGGCCGTGATGCTCAGCGTGCGCACGAACTAGATCGCCCGCTGGCCGTGGGGAGGCGATGCCTCACCGCGCACATGCGCGGCCGCGGCAAGACCCTTCGCGCTTGCCGGGGGATTGGCTTTCCAGCTCCGAACGTTCGCCCCGTGCGTGGACGGGAGGATCAGCATCGCTCTGCCAGCGTTGAACCAGTTCAAACGTTCCGCCGGCGCATGGTCCAGGTGGAGGCTCCGCCTCTTGGTAAACGCACGAGGGAGGGCCGAGGCGCTCAAGGTGTCGCGCGCGGAGGAGGTGCTTTCAGCCTTCGCGGGCCATCGGTTGTCTTCGGGCGCGCCGGCAATTGCAGGTCACACATGCCGGCAATTGCCCACGTGGTTTTCAGCGTCCCGACCTTCCAGAAACAAGCGGGCCTTTTGGTAGCTCTTCTTGTGGAGGTAGTGGAGCAAGGTCGGATCGGTGCCGGGCGGTAGCTTCTGCGCGAGGGCATCGATGCGCGCGAACATGGGCAGCAGGTTGGGTTTGGGTTGTGCCGAGGCCATGGAGGCGACGGCGCCTTCGAGTTCTTTCAATGCGTCGAGAATCTGCCGGTCCAGTTCGTTCATGCTCCGTTCGATACCCGATTCGAGGCCGGGATGAAACACCGAATCCCGCCCCCCACACCCCGTCCTCGCCAATGGCGTCTGAGCCGGAACTCTTGCAGTTGAAGTGATGGGAAGTGCAGCCGCCCCGGCTGCGGTTCGGCGCGCCCGAGTGCGGCGCGCGGGCGCATTCGAGTGCACCAATGGTGCGGGGCATCGAACGCCTCCAGCGCAGTGCGCAAGCGCGGTTGGCGACGCCCGGGGCGGGCGAGCCCCCCTGCTCCAGCGGCATCGTTTCGGATAAGAAGAAACCCTCCTGTCACGTGGGGAGCCCTGGGCGACAGGAGGGTTGGGGATGGAGGCGGGAAAGTGAATCACCCGGCGCCGCTGTCGTTCACGACCAGGTAGCGAGTGCCGCCCTGACTCCAGATCCTGAGCAGGATCTCTTTCGTTTCCATCCTGCGGGTCATGGCCACGACCTCGTCGGCGCCGCTCACGGGCTTGCGGTTGATCTCGAGAATGATGTCCCCCACGCGAAGTCCGGCCGCGTAGGCAGCAGAATCTTGTTCGACCGCGGTGACGAGGGCCCCCCGGATGTAAGTGGGAAGTTGGAGCTGCCGGCGATCCTCGGCCGCAAGATCGGCGACGCCCACGCCCTTGAGCCGCTCCCCAGCGCCGGCGGGCGCTTTCTCGCGGGAAGGCCCCGTTTCTTCGCCAGCAAACTCGGCCAAGGTCACCTCCAGCTTCCTGGGCCGACCCTCGCGGACGATCTGTACAGGGACACGTGTGCCCGGACGACTTTGGCCGGCCTGCAGCTTGAGATGGCGGCTGTCGCGGACCGGCTTGCCGTTGAACTCGAGGATGACGTCGCCGGGTTGCAGTCCTGCCTTGTCCGCGGGGCTGCCGGGGCTGACGTCGGTAACGAGCGCACCGGCGGTTGCCGACAGGCTGAACTGCCGGGCCAGCGCTGGTGTGACGTTCTGAATGTTCACCCCCAGATAGCCCCGCACCACCCGGCCTTCGTGGATCAGGTTTTCCATTACGCTGCGGGCGAGATTGGCGGGCA
>DATLZF010000713.1:0-2910 GCA_035574135.1 Candidatus Methylomirabilota bacterium | reverse complement strand
TCTGCTCATTCCCCGCCGCACCGAGCGCGAACTGGGCTGCTGGTGCGAGGAGTACGGTCTCTACGGTGAGGAAGACGCCGATTACGCGGAACGGGTCCGCCTCTCGGGCAAGCTGCTTGCCTACATGGAGGACGAGAATGTGGGGCTCCATCTGCCGGCCGGCAAGGCCGCTGCCATCGATGAGAACACTTTTGTGGCCATGGATGGCGTCGAGGAGAAGGAACACCGCGAGTACCGCGAGTGGAAAGACCGCCTGCGCCGGGAAAACGCGCGCAGCGGAGGCGCCTACCATCGCAACGTGCGTGCCTACGCGCAAAAGACCAAGCCTCTGCGTTGCGAATCGGAGTTTGTGCGCCAGTACCGCTCGAGGCTCGCGACGCCACACGGCAAGCCCGCAGACGGCCGGCCCGCACCCACCGACGCGGTCGCCGAGCCGGCAACGGCCGCCCCGCCGACTCCGGACCTGGTCTCGATCGTCATCCCGGTCTGCAACCGACTCGACATGACGCGGCCTTGCCTTGAAGCCATCCGCCGCGAAACGCCGGCCGGGGCCTACGAGGTCATCGTGGTGGACAACGGTTCGGCGGACGGGACGCGGGAGTTCCTCGCCCAGGAGGCGGCGGCCGGGCGGCTGCGCACGATCCGCAACGAAGCCAACCTGGGTTTTGCCCGCGCGGTCAATCAGGGCATTCGGGCGGCGCGCGGCGGGTTCGTGCTGCTGTTGAACAATGACACGGTGCCGTTGCCCGGCTGGCTCGAGGCCCTGCTGGCCGAAGCGCGCACCGACAGCCGAATCGGTCTGGTGGGCAGTCTCCTACTGTATCCGGGCGGCGAACTGATCCAGCACGCAGGGGTAACCATCGGCGCCGGGCAGGGCCTGTTGCATCCGTATCACCGGCACCGCCTGCGGCGCCTGGACCGTGTGCCGGCGGCCCGGGAATCGCGGGATTGCCAGGCGGTGACCGGCGCGTGCCTGCTGGTGCGGCGCGAGGTCATCGAGCGCGTGGGTGTTCTGGACGAGGAGTATGTGAACGGCTTCGAGGATGTGGACTTTTGCTTCCGCGCGCTCACGGCGGGCTGGCGCATCCGCTACTGTGCAGCCAGCCGCGTCATTCACCACGAGTCGATGACGCCGGGACGCAAGACCCACGAGCAGGCCAACTACCGGCGCCTGAACACCGTCTGGAAGGGCCGCATTCAACCCGACGAAACGCCCGAACAAACAACGATGGGCATTCAGGATGTCTTGTGCCGGGAGAAACTCGTTGCCGAGCCGGGGCACGTGCGCGCGATGGAGATGCTGGCGCGGTTTTGTCTCCAGCGCGGCGACCGCCAGGAAGCCGCCGAGTGGCAGGACAAGTTGAAGCAGGCCAGGGCGTCTTTGCCCGAGCCGGCCGGCCGGCCGGGGGACGCCCCTCCCGCCGCGACGGTGCCCACTGCCGCTGAGGCTGCGCGCCGGGAGGCGGATGCTCCGCCCTCGCGTCCGATGGAAGCCGGCACCGCTTCCCCCCAGGAGCGTCCGCTCGTCTCCATCGTCATTCCCACCTTCAACAACCTGCCGCTGACTCGTCAGTGCCTGGGATCGCTCTACCGCAACGCGGCCGGCCCGACGCACGAGATCATCGTGGTGGACAACGCCTCGACGGACGGGTCGGTGGAGTGGTTGAAAGCTGAGCATGCGGCCGCGCGGCTGCGGGCGGTGTTCAATTCCCGCAACGTGGGTTTTGCCAGGGCTTGCAACCAGGGCGCGCTCGAGGCCCGGGGCCGTTTTGTCCTCTTTCTCAACAACGACACCGAGGTCACGCCGGGCTGGCTGGAGTCGCTGGTGAAGACGGCAGCGGAGCCGGGGGTGGGCGTGGTCGGGGCGCGGCTGCTGTATCCGGATGGCAAGATTCAGCACGCTGGCGTCGAGTTCATCAACGGCGTGCCCGATCATCCCTTTCGCCGGGCGGCGGCCGAGGCTCCGGCCGTGTGCCAACGGCGCGATCTGGACATGGTCACCGGTGCCTGCCTGCTGATGCCGCGCGAGCTGTTCGTGGCGTTGGCCGGGTTCGACGAGGTGTATCAGAACGGCGTCGAGGACGTGGACCTGTGCCTGCGCGTGCGGATGGGCGGGTACCGGGTGGTGTATGAACCGGGCTGCGTCGTCACTCACCACGAAGGCCAGAGCAAGGGGCGCTTCGATCACGTGAGCGAAAACCTGCGGCGCTTCTTTGCGCGCTGGAAGGATCGTTTGGACGAGAAGCATCGCCTGGTGGCGACGACCCCGCGTTTGATCCCCTCCGAGCGAAGCTTGCTGACCGAGACGGTGTCTGTGGCCTGGGAGGGTTCGTTCCTCGACCTCGGGAGCCTGTCACATGTGAACCGGGAACTGACTCGGGCGCTGATGCGGCATCCCCGCGTGAGGCTGACCTGTGTGGGGCGCAACCTGATTCCGCGGGAGGTGGCCGGGTTGTCCGAGATTCAGGCGGCGGCGCGGCAGTTGCGCGCGCAGTCGGACAAAGACACGCAGGTGACCGTGCGCCACGCCTGGCCGCCGGATTGGCGCAAGCCGCGGCATGGCGAATGGGTGTTGCTGCAGCCGTGGGAATTCGGCGCGTTGCCGGCCGACTGGGTGCGCGGGCTGGAGCAGGTGCGGGAAGCGTGGGTCCCCTCCGAATTTGTCCGCCGCTGCTACATCGAGTCCGGGGTTGATCCAGGCAAGGTGCATGTGGTGCCGAATGGGATCGATCCGGAACGGTTCCGTCCCGACGTGCCGCCGCGACGGCTGGCCACCGAGAAGAAGTTCAAATTCCTCTTCGTGGGTGGCACCATCCCCCGCAAGGGCCCGGACGTGTTGTTGCGGGCCTATCTCGAAAGCTTCACGGCGGACGACGACGTTTGCCTTGTGATCAAGGATTTCGGAGGCAA
>DATLZF010000712.1:0-3299 GCA_035574135.1 Candidatus Methylomirabilota bacterium | reverse complement strand
ACGAAGAAGTCGTTCGTCAACGTCTCGGGCCGTTTGGTGAAGACGCCGTATTTGCTGCCGTCCCAATTGGTCTTCAACACGCGCATGCCGCCGATCAGCACGGTCATTTCGGGCGCGGTCAGCGTCAGCAACTGCGCCTTGTCGATCAGCAACGCCTCGGCCGGAATGGTGTATTTGCCTTTGAGATAATTGCGGAAGCGGTCAGCAATCGGCTCGAGCACGGCGAAGGATTCCACATCGGTTTGCTCCTGCGCCGCATCCATGCGTCCGGGGCTGAAGGGCACCTTGACGTTGTGCCCGGCCTTCTGTGCCGCCTGTTCCACGGCAGCGCAACCGCCCAGCACGATGAGATCGGCGAGCGAGACTCGCTTGCCGCCCTTGGCCGATTTGTTGAAGGCCTCCTGGATGGCGGTGAGCTTCTTCAACACCTTCGCAAGCTGCGCGGGCTGGTTGACCTCCCAATCCTTCTGCGGCGCGAGACGGATGCGCGCCCCGTTGGCGCCGCCGCGTTTGTCCGAGCCGCGGAAGGTCGAGGCAGCGGCCCACGCGGTCGAGACGAGCTGCGAGATGCTGAGGCCGGAGTCGAGAATCTTCTCCTTCAGCGAGGCGATTTCCGCCGGGCCAATGAGCTTGTGGTTCACGGCGGGGATCGGGTCCTGCCAGATCAATTCCTCCTTCGGCACCTCGGGCCCCAGGTAACGGGAGCGCGGCCCCATGTCGCGGTGAGTGAGCTTGAACCAGGCCCGGGCGAAAGCGTCGGCAAACTGATCCGGGTGCTCGAGAAAGCGCCGAGCAATCTTTTCGTAAGCCGGATCGAAGCGCAGCGCAAGGTCAGTGGTAAGCATCATCGGCCGGTGCTTCTTCTTCGGATCGTAAGCGTCGGGGATGATCTCCGGAGCATCCTTGGCCACCCATTGGTGCGCGCCGGCGGGGCTTTTGGTGAGTTCCCATTCGTATTTGAACAGGTTCTCCAAGTAGTGATTGCTCCACTTCGTGGGCGTCTGTGTCCACGTGACCTCGAGGCCACTGGTAATCGTGTCGGGACCTTTACCCGAGCGGAAACTGCTCTTCCAACCGAGCCCCTGCTCGTGCAGCGGGGCGCCGCCCGGCTCAGGGCCGACGTAGCTCGCCGGGTTCGCCCCGTGGGTCTTGCCGAAGGCGTGGCCGCCGGCGATGAGGGCCACGGTCTCCTCGTCGTTCATCGCCATGCGGGCGAACGTCTCGCGGATGTCGCGCGCGGCAGCGACGGGATCGGGCTTGCCGTCGGGGCCTTCGGGGTTGACGTAAATGAGGCCCATCTGGACGGCGGCGAGCGGGTTTTCGAGATCGCGCTCGCCCGAGTAACGGCTGTGCTGGTTGTTTGGATCATTGCTGAGGGCCAGCCACTTCTTCTCCGCGCCCCAATAGACGTCGTGGTCCGGCTCCCAGGTGTCCTCGCGGCCGCCGGCGAAGCCGAAGGTTTTGAAGCCCATCGTTTCCAGCGCGACGTTGCCGGCGAGGATCATCAGGTCAGCCCAGGAAATTTTTCGCCCATACTTCTGCTTGATCGGCCAGAGGAGCCGGCGCGCCTTGTCGAGGCTGACGTTGTCGGGCCAACTGTTGAGCGGGGCAAAGCGCTGCTGGCCGCGGCCACCGCCGCCACGGCCGTCGCCCGTGCGATAGGTGCCCGCGCTGTGCCACGCCATGCGGATGAAGAGGCCCCCATAGTGGCCGAAGTCGGCGGGCCACCAGTCCTGCGAATCAGTCATCAGCTTCGCGAGATCCTTCTTCAGGGCCGCGTAATCGAGACTCAGGAACTCTTTGCGATAGTCGAAGTCCTCGCCCATGGGGTTGGATCGGCTGGAATGCTGGTGGAGCAGCTCGACCTTGAGCTGGTTGGGCCACCAGTCCTGGTTGGTGGTGCCGCTGCCGGCGGCGTGGCGGAAGGGGCATTGAGCAGCGTTGGACATGGCTATTCTTGATTGGATGGTTGAACGGAATTCGCTGGACGAGCCACGAACACCTGGCACGACCGCGCTGATGGCCCCCTGCCGGCGGTTGGATCGCCGGCGCGGGCGGTCGTTGCAGCAGAGGTCGCGTTCACGGTGCCTGTGTCGTTGGGGGCATTGAACCAGCCGGCACCCGGCGGTTGAAATACTTCTTTCCTTCACTCACCATAGGATTTTCCTATGAGTGGCAAGCACCCGTCCGATCCCGGGCCGACGTTCTTGGACGGGAAGCTGAACTATGGAAATGCATCAACTCCGCTACGTGGTGGCGGTGGCGCGCACGGGCACGTTCTCGCGCGCCGCCGAACAATGTCACGTCTCCCAACCATCCTTGAGCCAGCAGATCCAGAAGCTCGAAGCGGAACTGGGCGAACGACTGTTCGACCGCCTGAAGCGGGAGGCGCGGTTGACGCCTCCCGGGGAAGCTTTTTTGCGCCGAGCCTTGCGCATCCTCGAGGAGGTGGACGCGGCCCGGCGGGAGGCCAAGGATGCCACGGATCTGCTGCGCGGCACCGTCACCGTCGGCGTGCTCCCCACGCTGGCCCCCTACCTACTGCCCAAGGTGTTGCCCGTTTTCCGGGAAAACTATCCCGGGGTGGAGATCGTGGTGCAGGAGGAGACCACGGCACAGTTACTCAGGCTGCTGGCCGCGTGCGAGATCGATTTCGCCCTGGCCAGCCAGCCCATTCAAGACCGGCGGATGGAACTGCGCGAGCTGTTCACCGAGGAGCTGCTCCTCGCCCTGCCCCGCGACCATCCGCTGGTGCGCAAGCGCACCATCAGTCCATCCGACCTCGAGCACGAACCTCTCATCGTGATGAAGGAGGGGCACTGCCTCGGCCAGCAAGTTCTCAAGTTCTGCGACCAGCGCCGAGTACATCCCAGCGTCAGCTTTCGCAGTGCGCAACTGGAGACCATCCGAGCGCTGGTCTGTGCCGGCGTGGGGCTCTCGCTCATTCCCAACATGGCGGCCCGGCCGGGGCACGCCGAGCAACCGGAATACCGGTCCCTGCCGGCGCCCAGACCGACCCGTACGGTAGTTGCCCTCTGGCCACGGCAGCGTCCGCCCGGCCGGGCGGCCAGTGAGTTTCTCAAAGCCGTGGAGACGCACTGCACCCGAAGCCGGACGCGATCAGCCTGAAGGCCGGTTCTCCGCCTCCGGCACCCGAACTCAAAACCAAGAAAGGTCCAGCGTCACGTCGGCGCGAGCCCAGGCTTCGCCGAACTGGCGGTGGACATCGTCCGCCTGCTGGTGGCGGTTCTGTTCGCGCAACGCCCGTTCCAGGCCGTAAAGACTCCAACCGTTACGCG
>DATLZF010000711.1:0-2988 GCA_035574135.1 Candidatus Methylomirabilota bacterium | reverse complement strand
CCTCGTGGACCGCCACAAGTTCGGGTGCTGGAGGCTGGCGGCAGCCTCGGCCTCGGCCCGGAAGCGTCTCACGAAGGCATCGCTGGCAAATCGCCCGAAGAGCAGCACCTTCACGGCGACGATGCGGTTGAGCGAAATCTGTCGCGCGCGATAGACGATGCCCATGCCCCCGCGGGCGATTTCCTCGAGCAGTTCGTAATCACCGAAGCGGCGCGGCTGCGCCGGCAGAGCAGGGTCGTTCTGGCCGACTTTGGGGACTGGAGGGATGGACGGCGTGCCGAGGAGCGAGAGCCCCATGCCGACGAGGCACTTCGGACACAGGCCCTCGGGGGCGGCGGGGCCAACGGCCGCGCCGCACTGGGGGCAGAACGTCGCAGATTGGGACGGTTGCTCGCTCAAGGTTTCACTGTTGTTCTGAACCAAAAACCCGGCGGAGTAACGGGGCGCTGGAGTCGAGGTTCAGCCCGGCAATTTCACGCCTGTGGCAGCCGCAGAAGTAGGCCGTCAGGCCGGACCACTGTCGGCGCGTTTCCGCCGACTCACGTCGGCGGCTAGCGTCTGTTGGCGTTTCCCGAGAGTTGTGAAACATCCGGGCGAGCGCTTTTGCGCCTCCGCGTCTCTGCGTTGACTGGGCCTTGCCCATGAAATCCGCGTCGATTCAACCCAGCGCCGTCATCAGCGCCCGCAGTTCGTCCTCCACCTCGTCCGGGCCGGACACGGTGTGGGCAATCTCCTGACGCAGCAAGTCGGCGTAGCGCTGGCGCAGGCGGCTCACGGCCATCTTCAACGCGGCCTCGGTGGTGCCCAGCGCGTTGGCCAGCTCGGCGTAACGCGCAGGCGGGCGGTCGCCGGTGAGGAAGACCTTGAGCGCGTCAAACGTGGTCCCCTTGCCGGCGGCGACAAATTCCGCGCGCAGCCGGCCCAAGACCTGTTCCAGAAACGCCAGTGTCCAGCGCTGTTCGTAGATGCGTTCGGGCGAAAGTTCCGTGGCCGGTTCAAGCGCGTAGCGTCGCTCGGCGGAATCGTCGATGGAGATGATTTGCCGCCCGCCGCCACGCCGCTGGGTTTGGGAACGGCGCCATTCGTTGGCCAGGAAATGTTCAAGGGCCGCCAGCAGGAAGGTGCGGAAGCGGCCCTTGCGGTGGTCCACAGCGCTCAAATAGCGCTTGTCGAGAAGGCGGTAGAAGAACTCCTGGGTCAGATCCTGCGCGTCGTGCGGCCCGTAGCCGCGGCGGCGAATGAAGGCGTAGAGCGGGTACCAGTAAACGCGGCAGAGCTGGGCCAGGGCGCCGTCGGCGGCGGGCGACGACTCGTCCTTCGCCGCCAGCACCACGCTCCAGTGCGTGGTGACAAACGCACCCAACCCTTTCGCTCCGGCGTTGCCCGGCGGAGCATCAGGCTCGCCTGGTCTCATGCCGCACCACAGCCTAGCTTTCCAGGCCCGGCTTTGCCACCGCGCCGTTGGCCCAGACGGAGCCGGCACTCGGGGCCCACGATGACGGGCTGGCGACCAGCCATGCCAAGGGGACCGGCCATCAAGCGCCGGAGGATGCCGGCGCCGAAAGCCACGGCCGTTTCCCGCGAACCACACGGCGGACCTGAACCCGTATTCGTCTGCCGGTGCGAGCAGCCGCTGCCGGCGCTGCCTGAGGTCGAGTTTCAGCCGGGCGGGGCGTGGGCGGCGCGCCGTCCCTCCCCCTCACCACCGGAAGAACCGATACGGATCATCCCATTCTTCCGGCTGGTCCAGATAGAAGCCGTCCAGCCAGCGCTGCTCGGGTCTGGCGGGATCAACGGGATGTTGGAATCGCTCCAACAAGGGTGTGGCCCCGGCGACTCCCAGGTTGGCCAGCAGACGGGAGACGAGGAACGCGACGCGTCGCCGGGTGCGTCTCAGGTTGGCTTGTTTGGTGCCATCGAACTGCCAGGGCGCGAGCTGACAGAAAACAACGTTCGCGCCCTCGGCCCGGGCCAAGACGCCGTTGCCGACAATCCGGGCGCCGCCTGCCACCAGAGGCACCTCGCGCGGCTCACGGTTGTGAACGTCGGCCGGGCTGATGCCGGCAAACGGGGAATCCGTGCCGGCGGGTTCGAAAAAGGACGCGATGTGTTCACCCTTTTTCAGTGTGACCTTGAAGGGCAGCAAAGCATCGACGTCGTCCTGGTCCATCCCGACGGCCAACAGAGTTCCGCCCGCCTTGAGAAAGTCCGCCACCAGGGCCGCGCGCCCGGCGAGCATTCGTCCTGCGCCGGGACCTCCGATCAGCACCTGGTCGGGCGAGAGCCCCTCTCCATCAAACGAAGCGGTCGCGACACCGATGGTTTGAAAATGCGTGCTGCCGCCCGGGTCGCCGGCGTAAGCGGCCTGCCTGCGTGGCGAAGGTTTCCAATCGGTCACGTACCGGAGCAAATTGCGCGTCAGCGTCCTGACCACAGGCTCGGATTCGGTGCGGCCGGTGACATCCACCTGGCAGAACACCACCAGGCCCCGGCCTTCGCGATACTCGAGCAGCGGGCTGTATTGGAGGCTGAACCCGCCGTCGAGAATGGGCAGGAAATCTCCTCGGGCAGGCTTCTCAATCAGGACGGAGGCGACATTGCCGCGATTGCCGCAGCGCCACAGGCGCGTCACCGGCAAGCCACACCAGGTCACGGTCGGCGCACCGGAGAATTTGGAGCCTGACTCATACTTGAGGCGCGGGGGCAGGAGCGTGGCCTCGCCACGCCAATCGCGCAGATGCTCCGCTGAGAGGCCGGCGAGCAGGGGGTGATCGGGGACGCGCGGGAATACTTGTCGCAGGCCATATTCCATCACGCGAAAGCCCAGCCGCTTCTCCAGCGCCTCCGCGGTCTGCTCGAACACGACCACCTTCAGCCCCTCGCGCACGCGGCGGATGTCCGGGACGGGATCGCTGGCCGTCAAGGCGGACTTGCCGACGATGAGGATGTCGAACGGGCGCAGGTCGGCGCCAGCCGCGATGGGCTGGC
>DATLZF010000710.1:0-3706 GCA_035574135.1 Candidatus Methylomirabilota bacterium | reverse complement strand
CGCGAAAGTCAACGTTCGCAGCCCCGCCAAACAATCGAAACGGCCGATGGTTCGGAAGCCGAGCCACGGATCGTTTATACCCGTGGCAGCCGACCAGGTAAGGCGGCGGACCGGACGGCTGTGGCCCCGGTTTCCCCTCCGTGTCCCGGCGGCGGCCACCGCTGATGCCATTTCAGGCGGCCGTGAAATGTCCGGCCTGGCACCCGGTCCTCCGATGGAGGCCTGCAGCCGGACACGAGCCGGATCGAAAGCAACGAACAGCGCGGTGAACCCCGGGCGATGACTCCGATTCGGCACGTCGCTCGGCTGAGCGCCTCCGACTGGCGCGGGAAACTGGCGCTCCGGGCCCCCACCCCGATCGCACCCGCGAACTTGCCAGCGCCCTCCCGAGCGTACACCATGCGGGCCGCTCGATCGCATTCGCGTGGGCGATTGGCGCAGCGGCTAGCGCGTCTCGTTTACACCGAGCAGGTCGCAGGTTCGAATCCTGCATCGCCCACCAGTGCTTCCACAAATCCCGTTGCCGGGAGCCGGTCACGGGCGGACCAGCCGTCTCCCTCACCGCTGTCCCCGGCTCAAAACTGCCTTAGGAACCTCACGTCGTTCTCGTAGAAGAGCCGGATGTCGTTGATGCCGTAGCGGAGCATCGCGATGCGTTCGATGCCGAAGCCGAACGCCCAGCCAGTCCAGACTTCCGGATCATAGCCCACGTTCTCGAAGACCCGGGGATGCACCATGCCGCAGCCGGCGATTTCCAGCCAATCCTTGCCCAGCTTCCGCACGAGCGCATTGGTGAAGTCGATTTCCAGGCTCGGCTCGGTGTAGCTGAAGTAATGCGGGCGGAAGCGCAGCTTCACGTCGGGTCCCATCAACTCCTTGAAGACGAACTCGACGGTGCCCTTGAGGTCGCCCACGGTCACGCCTCGGTCCACGTAAAGGCCCTCGATCTGGTGGAAGGTCGGGTTGTGCGTGGCGTCGGCGTTGTCGCGCCGATACACGCGGCCGGGCGCGATGATGCGAATCGGCGGCGGTTGCGCCTGCATCACGCGAATCTGGACGGAACTGGTGTGGGTGCGAAGGAGAGACGGCTTCCCCGACTCATGGCCGCCCTCGCCACGGCCCGCAAGGGCTGCTCCCTTGGGCGATGCTTCGCCCGCCATCCGCGGAGATGGAGCAATGCCGGCCGCCGCGGCGGAGATGTAAAACGTGTCCTGCGAATCGCGCGCGGGATGATCCGCCGGCGTGTTGAGGGCATCGAAACAATGCCATTCGTCCTCGATCTCAGGGCCGTCCGCGACCACGAACCCAATCTTGCGGAACGCGCGTACGATGTCCTCGGTCACCTGGGTGAGCGGATGCAACTTGCCGAAGGAGCGCCGACGTCCGGGCAGCGTGAAATCGGTCGGTTCCTTGGGCAGGGCGGCCTTCAACTCCAGTTCCTCGCGGCGGGCGGCGAGCGCGGCTTCAAGTTCGACTTTGGCGGCATTGATGAGCTTGCCAGCGGCGGGTTTCTCCTCCCTGGGCAAGCCACCGATCTGCTTCATCAGGCCGGTGAATCTGCCGTGCGGCCCAATCCACGCGCCCTTCGCCTGCTCGAGCGCGGGCAGATCGCCTGCGGAGCGGAGTTCGGCGAGAGCGGCCTGTTTCAGGGGTTCGATTTCGTCGAGCAATGACATGGGAGTGATGTAGCGAAAAACTGCCTCAAAGGGGACAAAGATTTTCGCCGCGCTCCCGTTTCGGAAGTGCGGCGTGCTTGGAAAGCGGTCGGAGCGCTACACCCGCAGCGAGGCCCGACCGAGTTCGATCAAGCCGGTAGCGCAGCCGTCCGCCGCCCCGGAGGCGGCCCGCACGGCGCCCATCTTGAGCGAGAAATCAGGGCGCGTCTCTCCTGCGGACTGACGGGCTTTGATCACGCCACGCGAGCGGGCCAGTGCAAACGGGCGGCCGCTCCAGACCACCGGTCTCGAAAAAACCTCAGAGATGCTTACACCCTGGCCAGCGTCGCGGCTGGCTTCGCCTTCAGAGCGTTCTGGGCCAATTTGACCAGCTCGCCGAAAGCGGCGGCATCCTGAGCAGCCAGGTCGGCGATGATCTTGCGATCCAGGGCCACTTTGGCGGCCTTGAGCCCCTCGATGAAGCGGCTGTAGGTGATGCCGGCAGCGCGGGCGGCGGCGTTGATGCGAATCTGCCACAGCGCGCGAAAATTGCGCTTCTTGGTGCGGCGGTCGCGATAAGCGTACTGCCGCCCGTGATCGAGGGCGTCCGAGGCGTAGCGGTACAGTTTGCTGCGCCGCATACGAAAACCCTTGGCGGCTTTTAGAAAACGTTTGCGGCGTTTACGGGAGGCGGGGGCGTTGGTGACACGCATGTTGAGTCAGGTCGTTGAAAATGAAAGTGTCGGCGGCGGGCACTTACTCAATGGCTGAACGGCATGTTCTGGAGGATCCGATAAGCGTCCGTTTCATGCACCACGGCGGGCTTGCCCAGACCGCGGCGGCGCTTGGGGCTCTTGGACTGCAACAGATGGCGCCGGCCCGCTTTGGGACGGAGCACCTTGCCGCGGGCGGTGATTCTGAACCGCTTGGCCACGGATTTCTTGGTCTTGATACCTTTTGGGCGTCGCATAACTCGTTCTCTTCTACGTAAAAAGAGCGCGCAATATAGGAATGCACCCCCGGCGGCGCAAGCCCGAATTTCGATCCGCTCCCAAGCGGGAGGGGGAAACGCAGTCCGCTCAAACGGAGCGGGGCAGCGGATGGGGAGCGGAGACTCCCGGCATCGCTTTGAACTGCGCCTTCACCTGGGCGATCGTGTTTTCCACAGTGAGGCCGTAGCGCTGCCGGAGATGGTCCACCGTGGAGGCGTGCTCGATAAACTGATCCGGCCAGCCGATGCGGACGACGGGGGTGTGGATGCGCCGGTCATTGAGCAACTCGATGACGGCAGAGCCATAGCCGCCGGCCAGCACATGATCCTCCAGCGTCACGAGCACATCGGCTGTCTGGCCGAAGGAGGCCGTCACCTCGGCATCAAGGGGCTTGGTGAACCGCGGGTTGATGAGCGCCACGTCGAAGCCCTCGGCCGCGAGTTGGTCTGCCGCCTGAGAGGCGATTTTCATCATGTTGCCCAGGGCGAAGAAGGCGACCTTGTGGCCGCGGTTGTTGGCGAAGGGCCGCAGCACTTCGGCTTTGCCGATCTCCAGCAGCCGGGGTTGGTCCTTGATCGGCACGCCCTCGGCGGCGCCGCGGGGATAGCGGATGAAGGTCGGGTGCTTCTGATGGGTGGCGGTGAACATCATATCGACCAGTTCATCCTCATCCTTGGGCGCCATGGCGATGACGTAGGGCAGACAGCGCAGGTAGGCGATGTCGAACAACCCGTGGTGCGTCGGGCCGTCGTTGGCGGACAGGCCGGCCCGATCCATGCAGAAAATCACCGGCAGATCCTGCAGGCAGACGTCGTGGTGGATGCAATCGTAGGCGCGCTGAAGGAAGGTGGAATAGATGGCACAGACCGGGTGGAAACCCATCGTGGCCATGCCGGCGGCAAAAATGACGGCGTGCTCCTCGGCGATCCCCACATCGTAGTAGCGTTCCGGCATCGCCTGCTCGAGCAGCTTGAGGCTCGTGCCGCTGGGCATGGCGGCGGTGATGCCGACCACAGAGTTGTCCTTCTGGCACAGCTTGACCATCGTCTGGCCAAAGAC
>DATLZF010000709.1:0-3602 GCA_035574135.1 Candidatus Methylomirabilota bacterium | reverse complement strand
GGTGGCTGTGGACGTTGGGCGCCGTGGCCCTGATCTTCACACTGGCCCGCAATGCCGTATAGTGAGGCGTCCGCTTTCGAACCTGGCAACGCATGTATCGCCTCCGCGCCCAAAACGGTCAGGACTACGGCCCCGTTGATGCGGCCACCGTCCGGCTCTGGATCAAGCAACGCCGCGCGGATGGCCGGACGTTGGCGCAATCCGACGGCGGTGTCTGGCAACCGCTGGCCCTTTTCCCCGAATTCGCTGCCGATCTGACAGAGCCCCGTCCCAGCCGGCCCCCTCCCCTGCCCCGAACTCAGCCACCGCCCCGCACCAGCGCCCTGGCGATCGCCGCGCTGGTCGCCGGCAGCCTGGGTTTCTGCACCGTTGGGATCGGTTCCCTCGCAGGTGTCGTCCTCGGGGTCCTCGCCCTGGTGAAGATCAAGCGCCAGCCGGCCTCGTGGCAGGGCCGCGGGCTGGCCCTCACCGGCATCGTCGTGTCGTGCGCCACCGGCCTGATACTCCTCGCGCTCGGAGTGATGCTGCCCGCGATCTCGAAGTCGCGCACGCGCCATCGCCAGGCGCCGCCGGATTGCGCGGCGCAACTGCGCCAACTGGTAACCGCCCTGCGACTCTACGCGGCGGACAACAGCGACATGCTGCCGGCCGCCACCAACTGGTGCGACGCCCTGCAGCCGCACCTGACCGCGAGCACCGCCTTCGTCTGCCCGGCCGACCCGGGCGGCCCACCGTGCAGCTTCGGATTCAACGAACGCTTGAGCGGGCGCGAGGAAGGGCAAATCAACCCCCGCACGGTGGTCTTTTTCGAGATGAACGGCAGTTGGAACGCCAGCGGCGGTCCGGAGTCCATCGTCTCCCGACACCGCGGCACCTACGTGATCGCGTTTGCGGACGGCTCGGTGGAGACGCTGCCCGCCTCGCGGCTTTCCAGCCTGCGCTGGGATCCTTGACAGGAATCGCCCCCCGGGGAAGCGCGACAAAGGGCAGACCGGCCGATTTTCGCCGACCTGACCCCGGCGTCCATGCGCTCGTTTGCGAAGCAGCGCACACGCGGCAAGCGACCGATGGAACCGCCTCCTCCGGACTCGGCAGAGGCGCGCCGCCTCATTCTCCCTGCCATGAAGGTGCGCGCCTTTTCGTGCTGGCCAGCCTCGTGCCCCGCCGATACAACCAGATGGCAGCCCATGCCCATGCCTGACTCGAACCTGTCCAAGCAGCTCCATCAGCGAATTCTGCTCTGCTCCGCGCTGGGCATGCTGGTGGTCGGTGCCGTCGTGGCAGTGGTCAGCATCGCGCCGCTGTCCTCACGGCTCAAGTCCGCGCAGGAACGAAACATCATGTTCGACTGGCAGGTGCGCGCGCGAGTGGTCGAGCAATACGCCCTTCGGGCGCGCCAATCGGCTCGTAGCGTGGCCAACCGGGGCCGCAGCCGGGAACAGTTGGAGGCCTATTCCCGTGGAGAGCTGGATCTCCCGGCGGTACGCCGCGCCGTGCAGGAGGTTGTGGATGATCGCCTCAGTTTCTCGACCAACACCATCGGCGTCGTGGTGCTGGACCGCTTCACCAACGTCCTGGCCGCCGCGGGAGTCACGAGCGCGCCGGCCTTGTGGCCGGTGCCGCGCTCGGAGGCCGTCGAGCCTTCGTTGCGCGGTCCGATGCGGTTGGGCACGGAAACCGTGATCCTCGCCGGCGCCGCCATCACCAACTCCGCCGGAGCCATGATCGGAGGTGCCATCGTCACCTACCGCCTGCATTCACTGCTGGTCCAATTGCGGGACAACTCGACCTTCGAGCGTCCGGAGGAAGTGGTCGTGGGCGACCTCAACAACCCCGATCTGCCCGTGTTCCTGCCCCTGCAACTGGGGCGGGGCGGGCAGGACACAAAGACCATGTCGTTGGTAAGACAGGCCCTCGCCCTGGCGGCGCAAACGAGCGAACCCGCGCGGCTGAATACGCCCGAAGCTCAGCGCTCCTCCCTCGTCTTCCTTTGCGGCCGCGCCCCCGGCACCGATTGGGGCGTGGTGTTGGCGGTCGAACGCAGCCAGATTTACGGGCCGATCAACCGCCTGGTCTTCACCGTGGCCGGGGTGGTCGTCCTGCTAATCGCGTTGGGCACCGCCGGCATGATCAAACTCCTGCGCCCACTCACCGGGCGGGTCATCCTCCACACCGACGAACTGGAGAACCGCATCTACGAGAAAACGGCCGCCCTGAACAACGAACTGGCCGAGCGCAAACGGGCCGAAAAATCCCTGCGCGACTCGGAGGCCCTCTATCATTCCCTCGTGGACACCCTGCCCATCAGCATTCTCCGCAAGGATCTCGAAGGTCGCATCACCTTCGGCAACCGCGGTTACTGCGAACTGACGGGCAGATCCCTTGAGGAGTTGGTGGGGCGAACCGACTGGGATCTGTTCCCCCGCGAACTGGCGGAAAAATACGTGTCCGACGATCGCAAAACGATCCAGACACGCGAAGTCTTCGAGGACATCGAGGAACACGTCAAACCCAACGGCGAGCGCCTCTACGTGCATGTGCTCAAGGCTCCCGTGCTCGACTCGCGCGGCGAGGTCATCGGCACGCAGGTGATCTTTTGGGACGTGACGGCACGCCGGGTGGCCGAGCAGACGCTGGCGCGGACCGCGGCCGACCTGGCGCGCTCGAACCGCGAGCTGGAGCTCTTCGCCTACGTGGCCTCGCACGACCTGCAAGAGCCGCTGCGCATGATCACCAGCTACACGCAGTTGCTCCAGCGCCGCTACCAGAGCAAGCTCGACGCCGACGCTGACACCTTCATCCAGTTCGCCGTGGACGGCGCCCACCGGATGCAGAAGCTCATCAACGATCTGCTGACCTATTCCCGCGTCGGCACCCGGCCCAAGACGTTCGAGCCCACAGACTGCAACAAGATGGTGCAGTCCGCCCTGGCCAACTTGAAGCTGGCCATCGAGGAGAGCGGGACACAGGTGTGCTGCGACGTCCTGCCCACACTCCCGGCCGACGGCGTGCAACTGGTGCAGCTCTTTCAAAACCTCATCGGCAACGCGATCAAGTTCCGCGGCCAGGAGGCGCCGCGCATCCACATTTCCGCCCATCTGCGCAAGGTCCCGGAGGATCCCACCCTCGAGGAATGGCAGTTTACGGTGAAAGACAACGGAATTGGCATCGAGCCGCAGTTTTTCGAGCGCATCTTCGTCATTTTCCAGCGGCTTCACACCCAGCAGGAGTATCCCGGCACCGGTATCGGCCTGGCCATCTGCAAGAAGATCGTTGAACGCCACGGCGGACGCATCTGGGTGGAATCCCAGCCGGGCGAAGGCTCGGCGTTCCACTTCACTCTGCCCAACCTGGCCCGGCCGACGGAAGTGCGCGAAGCCGTGCCCTCATGACATCGGACCGCACCTGCCCGCCACCGCAACGCGCGCGCCGCCACCTTTGGCTCCACGCGCTGGTGGCGCTGGCATTGCTCGGGGGCGGTGCGGGCGCACCGGCCGCTTCCTCTCCACCCAACTTCCTCGTCATCCTCGCGGATGACCTCGGCTTCTCGGACCTGGGCTGCTACGGCGGGGAAATCGACACACCGCGCCTGGACGCTCTCG
>DATLZF010000708.1:0-4823 GCA_035574135.1 Candidatus Methylomirabilota bacterium | reverse complement strand
CACACACTGTTCGATCACGTTTCCCTTACCCCCGCCAAAGCCAATGCCCGAGCCCGCCACGTAGGCCACCTCCAAGCCGCGAATGGTCACATATGAGACTTCACGCCCGACCAATCCGAACGCCCGGCGCGCAGCCTCCACCCGTAGCGATTCGATGTCCTGACCGGCGGACACCGCAAGCATCAGGCGACACCCCCCGGCTGACTCTTCCAGCGCGTACTCGCCCGGACGATGTGGATGGCGGTGTGAGGCACGCAAGCCGGGCCGGCCATCGACAAACACAGCAGAGGGCCGCCATTCCAGCTCGGCAGCATAGATCTGCACTCCGGAGTCCCGCTCCCCGGGTGCGCCCGGCTCCACCCGGCGCCAACCGGTGACGATCTCAGCCCCGTTGATGACTACCCGTTCACCGGCGGCTCCTTCGATGACAACAGGCGCCGCTTCCGTGCCGGATCGAGTCAGTTCCAACTGTTCCCGGTAGATGCCGCCATGGATCCGGACCGTTTGCCCGGGTTCGATCCGCCGCAATGCCGCCCCAATGGTTTTTAATGGCTGTTCGGGGTTGCCCGGGTTGGCGTCGTCCGCGCCCGCCACCGCAGGATTTACTACGAGCAACCCGGCGCCCGCCTCCAAGGCCGGGACGATCAACAGGCACGCAACGAGCGTCACGATCAGCCGCTGTCGCGCCCATGTCGCGGCGGCCTGCGGGGAGAGTTCCATTCCCATCAGGGGAGCAACTCGCGAATGATCTTCCTGAAAAATCGCTCCTCGTCCTTCCAGCGATGCTGCGCGTAAATGCGCTGGCCTCTGAGCACGATCTGCCGCGTAGCGTCGGGATGCTCATACACCCAGAGGATCTGTCGCGCCAGGTCCTCGGCACTGGAGGGTTCGAAAAAAATCATTTCGTCCTCCTTGAAGTAATCCCGGATACCCCGCGTGTTCGGCGCGATCACCGGCCGGCCCTTGGCCAGGAACTCGAAGACGCGGGTGGGCATGTTGATCTCCGTGAACACCGTCCGCCGGTTCGGCACGATGCCCAAATCGGCCTCCCCGATCAGCCGGGCGATTTCATCGAGTGAGCGCGGGCCGTGATAGCGAACCACGGCCTCCAGTTGCCGGGCTTTCACCATCGCCATAATTTCGTCCACGTAAGGAGTGGGATACCCGTAGATATTGAAAAACAGGTTCGGCATGCGCTCGCGCAGGACCGCCACCGCCTCCACGGCGGTATCAAGGCCGTGCCGGTCCACGAGCGAGCCGTGATACATCAGGCGGAACGGCGCGTTGGGGTCGCGGGTCGGCGGGGGCGGATCGGCCAGCGCGCCAAAGACGTCCTCCTGCGGAGAGTTCATCACAATGTTCATTTTCTCCGGCGGACACCCGCGAGACACGAAGCGTTCCTTGAAGGCGATGTTGGGCGTGATGGCCAGGTCGGCGAAGGCGATGCTCAAACGCTCCTGCAGTTTGAGCAGGCGAACCGCCGGATGCCGTTCGCCCCCTCGAAAGATGCTTTGGAACACTTCCGGCATCGGATCGTGCAAATCCAGCACCACGCGGGCGCCCCGCAGCTTGGCGATCACGGCCGTGAACGTCAGGAAATCCGGCATGTTGTGCACGTGCACGAGATCGTAGCGCCGACGCAGACTCCGCCACGACAGCATCGCCCCGACCATGACCAGGAATCCAAGATACTGGGTTACATAACGGCTCCACTTCGAGCGTTGCCGCGTGATGGGCATGCGGAACACGTTGATCCCGTCGCGTGTCTCCCGCGTCGGCACACTCGGGCCGTCCCGCAGGCAGAAGTAATCCACCGTCATCCCGGCCTTGGCCAGAGACAGCGCCTCGCGCCGGGGCCGCGGATCGGAAGGAAAGTAGGAGAACACGACAACAGCCGCGCGCTTGCCGTGCAGCCGCCCATCCACACCGGCGGAATTGATGCTGGAAGGTCGGCAGGTCGGTTGTCCATTGGTGGCAACGGTCCCCCGCTCCACGCACTCGCGCTTGTACCATCCCGCCACCTCGCTGGGCAACGCCGCCCAGTACTGCCCTTGGTAGCGCGTGCGGACATAGTCGAGAAACTCCCGATACAACTCCACGGGGAACTCGCCGCTCATCGGGCGTCCGTCGAACGCCACGTAATCCGGATGCACATTGACCAGCGCCATGCCGCCGCGCTCGACGATCCAGTCGAGCTTGCGCTTCCACAACTCGGTGGACCGCTCGCCCAAGAACAGAAAGAGCGTCGAATCCTGCGCCAGCGTGTAGGGCAGTTCCACGTAACCCCGGCCGGAGGGATGTTGGACCCAGAATGGGAAGATTGTCCCCACGCCATCCGGCTGCGGCTCGAAAGGATCCGTGTCGAAGGTGGAGGCATCGTAGAGCACGTCGAGATCGTGCAACCAGTCCAACCGGTGAATCATGAAGCCGGACCGAAAACCCACAGCACCCCACTCCTTCAAGTGCTGGTTGATGTCGCGGGCCTTCTCTCGAAACGTTTCGCGCGAAGTGAAGAGCTTTCCGTCGTGATGCAAATCGTGGACCCCGACCTCGAAACCGGCCCGAGCCAACCAGCCGCGCAATTCCGCATCCACCACGTAATCCCCGCGCGGAATGAAGTTGAAAGAGGAACGAAAGCCCCCCGCCTGATCGACCTCTGCCAGATGACGAACCCGGCTGTAGCCCACCCTGTTCTCCACATCATGGGTCAGGACAAAGGCGAAGCGGTGCCCGTCCGGCCACCCTCGCCACCCCTCGGGCTTCGCGCCGGCGGTCACTTGGATGGGCCAGGTGTCTCCGCACCGCTGCCGGATGCGGCTCGCATGCCAGCGGCGCAAGGAAGCGCGGGCCGCCCGCGGAAGCATGGGCTTCAGCAGATAGTAAGAGCGGATTAGCGGGTCCATCGGAAATCAGGACGAGCGCGGCCAGACAATGACCCACGCCCCCCCGGTCACCAGCCGAATCTTCACCCCACGTCGAACTCGGGCGCCTGGTAGCGCGGCGGGCTGGATTGGGGCAGACTTCGTCCCCGTCGATTCGCCGTCATGGGGCGTGATCGACTGCATTCAGCCAAGTGGCTTCGCACATCTGCCGCGTCCAGCTCCGCCGTCAAGCCATGTTGCCAACGTCATCGGAACCCTGCCAACACGATCTTAACGGCACAACTCCAAGGCAGTTAATCCGAAGTCACAGTTGCAGCCGCGGAGGCTCGATCGTTTCGTGAACGCTACGAACAAGGCCCGAACAAGCCGCGTTTACCTCGCAACAACCAAAGTACACCGGCACGAACCCCGCCGCCCCGCCCGACCAGGCCGGTCAACGCAAACTCCGGCCTGACCGCCTATGAACCGTGATGGACCCACTCGGGAACATATTTCCTCTGCTTGTTGAGAATGGCGCCAACCTTGGCTTTGGCGTGCCCCAGCAGCGCCATCGCGTCGCGCACCTTGTGCTTGGACGTCCGCGCCGATTCCACCACCAGAAGCACGAGATCCATGTAGCCCGCCAGACGGAACGTCACGCTCGTGGGACTGATCGGCGGCAAATCGAAGATGATGTAATCGTAGTCGCTCGCCCGCAGCCGCGGCATGAGATCGACGACCTTCTTGGAGAGCACCGGGTGGTGCCCGCTACCGTTGGCCCCAGTGGCCGAGGCGAGGAACAGGTTGTCCTGTACCAAACCGGCCCCGCGCTTCTCGTGCTCGAGAATGTCCGCCAGCCCGCACAACTGCTTGCCCCGGTAGAAAGGATGAGCCGCCCCTTGATCGAGATTGAGATCGACGAGCAGCACGTTTCCGTCGCCGGTCTCGGACAGAGCGGCAGCCAGGCCGGCGGCCAGCGTGGTGGCGCCTGAACCGGGAGTGCAACCGGAAAGAGCGATCACCTTGG
Organism: Candidatus Methylomirabilota bacterium; assembly: GCA_035574135.1. Taxonomy (GTDB): domain Bacteria; phylum Verrucomicrobiota; class Verrucomicrobiia; order Limisphaerales; family DATLZF01; genus DATLZF01. The sequence goes on along the minus strand of DATLZF010000708.1, from coordinate 935 downwards.
GCCGGCGAGTGACATTTTCGAAGTGCAGGAGCAGACGATCGCGCAAACCTTCGTAGAACGGTCTCAGGGCTTCTGGCGAGTCGCTAACGGAAGGCGGGGCCACGGTCTCCGTGGCTGTTCCCACCTGCTTGCTCGCCCCGCCACCCCAAAGAAGGCGCTGGCGGCCATTGCCCCAAAGCCGGGCGGCTTTGAAGACCGGGATCGTCATGAACACCGGCAGGCGGAAGCGCCGTTCCAATTCGGAAGCCCTGCGCACGGATTGATCGAGAACCAAGTCGAGGAACAACGCCAGCAGCAACCCGATCAAGACCCCCGCACCTGCGGCCAGGGCGGCGCTGTTGGTTCGCCGGGAGGAATCCTGCACCGGAGGCGAGGGAGCCTGGGCAATGGAAATATTTGAGATCTTGCTTGAATCGAGCGCCGTGTCGATGGTGGCTTGCTCCAGACTGCTCTCCAGGCGCTTGAGGCGGGCCTCCTCCAGATCGCGCTGGCGTTGCAGCTTGAGAATCGAATTCTCCACCTGGTCGAAGGCCCTGGCTTCGACCGTGGCCCGCTCCAGTTGATTCGTGAGCACCCGCATCCTCGCCTCCAGGCCCGCGACCTGCGCCACTCGATCAGAATAGGCCAGATCGAGCCCGAGGAGGTGGCTGGATGCCGCGGGAGTCGCAGTGGCCGCCGTCTGAACCAATCCCGGATAGACCCCTTCGAGTTCGGTTTTCTGCCGCTCGACCTCCGCGATCTGCTTCCGCAGCCCAATCACGAGCGGGTTTTCGCCGCTGTAAATCGCGGACATGTCCAGTTCCTTCTGGCGCAGCGCGTGGATGCGGTCGCTCAGCAACCGGTAAAGTGAGGCGGCTTCGGAGGGAGGCACGGCCACGGCGGTCTTGTTGGTGTCGTCGCCGGCGATGGCCGCCGGAATCGGGCCGGCGGCCGAC
>DATLZF010000707.1:0-11803 GCA_035574135.1 Candidatus Methylomirabilota bacterium | reverse complement strand
CTCTCCATTGGGGATGTTGAACAAGCCAGATTCCGGACATGGGTCGGTCCGGCCACCGCCGGGTGGAGCCTTCTCCTTTACCCGCTGCGAGCGCTGGTTCGTCGCGGCGGCCATCGCGATCCTGTGGGCCACCGGTCTGGCCAAATGGAGTTGGTTGTTTACCCACCCGCCGGACCCTCTGCCCGATCCCGTCTTCGGGTTCCTCAGCCAACGGATGGTACTGGCTGCAGCGGCCGGCCTCGAGTGGCTCGCCGCCGCCCTCGCGTGGTGGGGATTGCGATCTGGGGCACCGATCACGGCGGCCGGCGGCATCGCGTGGCTGGCCTCGGTGATTGCGCTGTATCGCGCGGGGCTTTGGTTCTTGGGCGAAACGCGGCCCTGTGCCTGCCTCGGCGGCGGCGGGCTCGGCGTTACGCTGACGCGAGGACAACAGGAAATACTGGCTGGGGTGGTGTTGGGCGGCCTGCTGTTGGGGGGGTACGGGATGGTGTGTCGCCGCTGGTGGCGCGAGCGAGCGCGTGATCCACGTTGCGACCGCTGTGCGGCGCTGGTCGTGCTCCCGGTCGGGGCGGCGCTCCTCTCATTTGCCGCCCCGGCGGGCGCGGTCCCCGATGGCTTCGTGGCGGAGGGCATCATCAGCGGCCGGCGCACGGTGCAGCGAGTGGGCGAAGTGGCGAAGGAGGACCGGCCGCTGGCCTTCAGTGCGGCCGTGGCCCTGAGCGGTGAATGGTTGATTCGGATGAACCTCGACGGGGCTTCCAACGAATTCCACATCGTCGCCTTCGATGGCACCAACCAGTTTTCGGTCATGTACAGCGATGTTCTCCGGCACCGGGGGCATCGGACCGACCGGCGACTGCCCGTGGAACGCAACACGAACATCGCCGTCCTTGATATCGGGTCCTATCCGGCCCGTGCGTCTTACGACATGCGGACCGTTTGGCTGGGTCTGGCCTCGGGGCGTTTTTTTGCCGAGCGCACCAACGGTTGTGTCACGTTGCCCTGGCGCAACGAGCGGCTGGACCCACGGGCTTACGGCTTCCGGGTGGAGGGAGAGTTCTCGGACCGGCCGCCCGGCCTGCCGACCGCGATTCGTTTCGTGCGGCGTCGGGCCCTTGATTTGCCAGACCCGGAGGAACTGAAGCGGCCAGAACGGGGCGGTTTCCTCATGAAGGAGTGGAAAGAGTTGCTGGAACAGCGCAAGGCATGGCCGGAGGGCTGGAGCGCAGCCACTTTCACCCGCACCCGCGCCACCAACTTCCACGGCATCGATCTGCCCCTGGCTTGGGTGTGCGAAGTGGCGGATGCCTACGCTCTCGATCGCGTGTCGCAACGCATCACCGTGGAGGTCACCAACGTCGCCGCCCTTCCGGCGGGATTCCATTTCCAACCCCCGATTCTGGGCCGTGTGGTGGTTGCCGATGGCCGGTTTCGCTTTCGGGAGGGCAATCGCGGCTTCGACGAGATCTATCACACGTTGCAAGCTCCTGCCGTCTGGCCGTCCACGAACGATGCCCGGTTGCAGGAGCAATTCCGCACCGAGGCCATCGGGGCGCCCCTCCTCGATTCCGGGGGCCGTCTGCGTAGGCGGACCGGAGTGGCGGTTGTGCTGCTGCTCGGGGCGGTCGGTCTCGGGGTGTTGCTCCACAGAATGTCACGGCGTTACGGAAAGGCCGTGAGTGATGCATTCACAGCACAAACCAAAAGGACGTTATGAAAACCTACCAGTGGACCCAATTAAGAACTGCCCTGCTCTTGGGTGCCCTCCTGCTGGCCACCGCCGGGGTGGCTTACGGCGTTGCCTTCCGGACCTGCGTGTCCTGGCAGGGATGGCAGGGGGAAAAACTCTGCACCGGCAACGATTGCGATGCGGAGAGCCGATGCGGGACATGGTGGAATTTTCACACCTGTGCATTCGGTGTTGGTAGCTGCGATCCCAACGCTTGCGGGGCGCTCAGCCGACCGGTTGAGCCGGCCATCACGAAGTCCTGTGGCAACAACATCCAAGGTGGGTGCGGCTGCCGCCCGGACTGACCTTTTCGGCCCTTGGCTTGCTTTGCCAAACCGGGGAGGTCGATTGGACTTCCCACCGTCGGTCAATGATCTCACCGTCCGAGAGCACGCGATCGGGGCGAGGGAATGGGTTCACACTCATCGAGTTGATGGTTTCCATCGCCATCGTTCTCATCCTGGCGGCGTTGCTCACGACCGGCGTGCGCCGGGCAAAACAAGCCGTTTGGGAGACGCGCTGTCAGTCCAACCATCGCCAACTGATGCTGGCGTGGCATCTGTATGCCGCCGAGCACGATGACGCGTTGCCCTGGACGGTGGACGATGGCGAGGGAATCCCGTTCACAAACTGGGTGGCCGGGTCCATGTCGCACCCGTTGCAGGCCATCAGCGCGTGGCTCTTGGTGGACGCCAATCGCTCTCTCTTCAGCCGTTACATCACCACCCCGGAAACGTACAAGTGCCCTGCCGATCGATCGGATCACGTCCGCAGTGTCTCGATGAACAATCGCATGAATCCGATCCGGTTTTCCGGCCCGCCTCTGGCCATCGGCGGGTGGGGCACCAATTTCATGGTATATCGTCGCCTGGGCGACATCCGCCAACCCAGCAGCATCTTCGTTTTCATCGACGAGCGGAGTGACAGCATCAACGAGGGCAATTTTGCGATCGACCTCTCCAACACCGGCGATTACTCGGGCGAAGGCACGCCCTCGCCCTATTGGTGGATTGATACGCCGGCCGGGCACCACCTCGGCGCCGGCATGTTGTCCTTTGCCGACGGCCATGTGGAGCGACACCTCTGGCTGGAACCCAGCACGCTGGGGCCTCTTGGCGTCACCGGTCCGCGTCACACTTCGGCCACGGACCGGGACATCGCGTGGCTCCAGGCACGCACGGCTGAACGGCGTTGAGGGAGGCGCGCATGAACGATCCGGCCCCGCTCCCGATGACCAACCTGGAGGGAACCTCCGTTTGGCGCGGGGCGCGCGGCGGATGGCTCGCTGCCTACTGGGCGGCGCTGTATGCGGTGGCGGTGCTGGTGTTCACGGGGCTGACGCCCGCTTGGGGGCGATGGTATGGTGTTCATCCGTATCATCGCGTCCAGTCCGAGGCGCTGCTTGAAGGCCGCCTGGCGTTGAGCGCCTCGCCGCTGGCGTTGAAGCACGACCTGGCGTGGGCCGAGGGCGGTGTGCACCAGGTCTGGGGGTTGGGCATTCCGCTATGGAGGCTGCCATGGGATGCGCTGGCGCGCCTGTTGGGCACTGCGCCGATTCCGGAGGCACTCGCTTACGGCCTGGCTCTGGCCGTCACAGCGTGGTTGGTATTGCGCGCGTCGCGGGACTGGAGTGCGGTGGAAGCGGACGGCGCGGTGCCCGCGCATTTGCTCGGAGTCTTCCTCCTGCTCGCGTTTCCGGCGTTGTTGAACCTGGTTCGTCACGGCCTGAGTATCTATGACGCCGTGCTGGCCTACGTGTATCTCTATGGGGTCGCGGAGGCGGTATTGTTGGTGAGTTTCATTCGCCGCCCCACCCTGCCGCGTTGGCTGGGCTTGCCCGACTTGAAGTGGTGGACAGGGCCGTTGTTGTGGATGGCCGGGGGAGGCGTGCTGTTTGTCACCAACCTGCTGCGGTTCGGCGATGGATTCGAGTTCGGCCATCGGCTGAATCTCCAGGCTCCCGAGTTCGTTGGCTCGATGTACGCCACCCGCTTCGACCATCCGTTCGACAATGAACCGGTCTGGCGCACGGCGCGTGAATTGTTCGGTGCGCTGTTCCTCACTTCCGAGTTTAACCCGGCCCGTTTGTATCTGGAGAACTTTTTCCCGGGGCAGTCCCCCACGGTGCGCATCAGGGAGTTCTACATGCCCACGTTCGATTGGACGTACGTTGGGCTCGTGCTGGCCGGTTGGGGGACCGGGTTGGCGCTCTTCCGCCGTCGCAGTGGAGTGCCGGGCGAGCCGGGAGAGGACGCGGCTGGAATCGTGCAGCGCCGGATGCTGGTGGTGTGGTCGCTGGTGGCGACAGGCTTGCTGGGGGTGTTTTACCTGCGCACGCCTGCCCTGGCGTCCCGTTACCTGCTGGACTTCGCGCCGGCGTTTGCCGGGGCGGCGCTGACGCTATACCTCGGCTTGCAATCATGGTTTCGGGCCGTTCCGGTGCGTCAAGTGATGCTGCTGGGGTTGCTGGCGACGTGGCTTGGGTTTCAATGGCAGCGCGTGCCGACTCCGATCTGGGGTCAGACCAGCTATTGCGGGTTTACCTGGGCGGAGATTCAGCGGCTTCGCGCGATCCATCCGGACCCGTGCGATGCGGGGCCGGCGGATCTGACCGAGCGGCGTTTCGACGACCCGCGGTATCTGCCCTTCGATGGCAACGGATGGCGAACGAATGACGGCAGAGTGGCGCCGCTGGTGTCGTTGTTCGTGCGGGATGCGGAGTTTCTGGAACTTGACCTCCGCGCGGACCCGGCGGCGGGGCGGCCGGTGCCTCCGGAGTCCCTGCGCGCCAAGGTCGGACTGGAATTCCTCTGTCTGGACGCCGTGGAGGGTGCGGGGGAAGGCCGATGGCGCGTGCGTTTTCACGGGCCCCGACGCGCGGCGTATCGGCGCGGCCTGCAGGTGGCCTTCCTGGCCCTGACGCCGAACGAACGATTGGCCGAGCCCTCCGCGCCGTGGTTTTTGGAGCGGGTGCGCTGGCGCGGCTGTGAGCTGCCGTCGGCCGCGTCCCAGGCCCAACGGGTTCCCGGCCGCCATCCGCAGTCTTGAATGGTAACGCGCACTGCCAGAGCCGCCGCCGCGGCGGACGAAGGGGGCCCCCTCGCCCTCGGGAAGGAGGATTTTCTGCCCCGGCGTTGCCTGGCCGTGATCATGCCGGTGTTCAATGAGGTCGCCACCGTGGTCCCCGTGCTGAGAAAGGTGCTGGACCAGGCGTGCGTCAAGGAAGTGCTGGTCGTGGACGACGGATCAACCGACGGCACCGGCGAACGAATCCGCAAATGGGCGCGGCACCATCCCCGCGTGCGCCTGCTGTCGCGGGAGCGCAATCGGGGCAAGGGCGCGGCCATCCGATGGGCGCTGGAGGTGGTGACGGCCCCGGTCACGATCATCCAGGACGCCGATCTGGAGTATGATCCGGGCGAGTATGAGAAACTGCTGGAGCCCATTCGCCGGGAGGGGGTGTCGGTGGTGTATGGCTCACGCTTTCTGGACCGGCGCCGGGCGCTCTTGCCGAAGTGGCAGTTGTGGTGCAACCGCTCCCTCACCACGGTTGCCAACTGGATCACGCGCCTGCGGCTGACTGACGAGGCGACGTGCTTCAAGGTGTTCCGTACGGAACTGCTGCGCCAGTTGCGCTTGGAGGAGGACGGTTTCGGGTTCTGCCCGGAAGTGACGGCCAAGCTGGCCCGGCGGGGCATTCGGATTGCGGAAGTGCCCATCTCCTATCGGGCCCGCAGCCGGGCCGAGGGCAAAAAGCTGCGCTGGCGGGATGGGGTTGATGCCCTCCGGTGCCTGCTGAGTTACACGTTCCCGCGGGCCGCGGCGCGCGAGGTGCCGGTGGCCGCTTCAGCCCGCTTGGCGAAGACCACGGCGCTCACGGCGCGGCGAGTTGCAACTGGTCAAGCAGTTTCCCGCGCAATGCCTCGGGCGGGTTGAACTCAAGCGCGCGGCGCAGGGTGGCGGCGGCTTCCTCGCGCTGGCCGTCGGCCTGCAGGGCCACCGCCAGACCGAGGTAGGCTTCGACGAGATTGGGTTTGAGCCGGAGCGCCTCGCGGAAGGCGGCGATCGACTCGGCCCGGTGGGCGTCCACGCCGAGACTCAATCCCAGGTTGTACCAGGCCTCGCCGAGATTGGGCTTGGCCCGGATGGCTGCGCGAAAACAGGGCTCGGCGGCGCGGGCCCGGCCCTGGCTCAAGCGCACCACGCCCAGTTGCATTTGCGCCTCGACGGAATCCGGCGCCAGCGCGACGGCCCGGCTCAGAATTGCCTCGGCCCCGGCAACGTCCCCCAGCCGCAGCCGCGCCCGGCCGAGAAAGAACATGGCGCGATCCGAGCGGGGGTAGGTCTGCACCGCCCGTTCGAGCAGGGCGGCGGCCTCGGCGACCCGCCCGGCCTTGATCCATTCGTCGCCCCGGTCGATCCAGGCTTTCTCGCCGGTTTGGAGCCGTTCGACTTCGGCGTAGATGGAATCGGGCAGCGGCGCATCGTTGGGCAGTTGTTCGAGGGCGTGGCTGATTTGGTCCGCCACATTGGTGTGTCCCAGTCGTTGTTGCACCCCCAGCATGAGGCGGTGCGCGGCCTTGCGCGTCGAGGGATGCTGGGCGGCCGCGATCAGAAAGTCCACCGCCTCGGCGGGGCGTTCGCGGCTGATGGCGATGCGGCCGAGGCCGAGGGCGGCCGGGGCGGCATTGGTGTCGCGCCGCCACAACTCGCGGTAGTGGGGCTCGGCCTCGTCCAATCGACCAAGGCTCAGGAGCGTGTCTGCCAGGCGCAGGCGCGGGAGCGTTTCGCGATCGCCGAACAGGGCGACGGCACGGGCGAAGTTCGTGGCGGCGGCGGGCGGAGCGTCCACACGTTGCGCCATGGCGAGGAAGTAAGGCCAGCGCGGTTCCCGGGGCGCCAGCATGGCCGCCTGCGCCAGGGCCTCCCGCGCCGGGGCCCGCAGGTCGTGGGCCAGCAGCGCCATGCCCAAGTGTCCCCAGGTCGCCGCTTCGCGCGGCGCGCGGAGCACGTTGGTGCGCGCTTCGGCGATGGCCGTGGCGATGACGGGATCAAAGCCTTCCAAATCCACCATGGGCGGGGCGGGCACGGGAGCGCGCCGGGCCAGGAAAACGCCCGCGAGAATTCCCACGCCGACGAGTCCGGCGACAAGGAAGCGTCCGCGGCCACCGCGGGCCGGTGGGGACGATCGGACCGGATGGGATCGCGGCTTTTTCAACGGTCTCCCTGGGGTGAGGGTGAGGGTCGTGCCGGAGGAGCAGCAGTGGTGGGAGCCGGCGGGGACTGCGTTGCGGCGGGCCGGCGCCCGGCGCCCTTGGCCAAGGTGATGAATTGATCGGCAGGTGTGCCGGCGAACTCCTCCTCTACGCCGTCGGGCCAGACGATCTGGATGCTCTCGACGCGCCGGGCCGCGCCCAGTCCGAAGTGCGCCCGGGGATCGTTGCTGCAAAGATAGCTTTGCGACGGCGCCACGGTGAGGCTCTGCCGCCGCCCGCCGGCGGTCACGGTGATCTCGGCGCCGTAGGCGTCGCGTCCGCCCAGTGCCGGATCGATGGCGCGGACCGTGAGCCAGTGGCCGCGCGGAGCGACGTTGCGGTAGAGCCGCGCCGCGGCGGCAATGCGGGTGACGAGCAGGTCCGGCCCACCATCATTGTCGAGGTCGCCCACGGCCAGCCCGCGGGCCACGGCGCTGACGCCGCTGAAGTCCAAGTTGGCCTCGGACACGTCGGTGAAGACGCCCCGGCCGTCGTTGGTGAAGATCTGGCTGCGTTGCTCGTACCCGATCCAAAAGGGGTCGGCGCTGGCGCGTCCACGTGGACCGGGCTCGAAGGTGAGCCGTTTGATGCCGCCGTTGACGACGACCAGATCCGGCGCGCCGTCGTTGTTCAGGTCGCTGAAGACCGTGCCGAAACCGGTGCCGCGCCAGACCGTCGCGGCCACGCGCGAGGCGGCGGTGCGATCCTGGAAATAACCCGCGGGTCCCTGCTTCCACAGTGTGTGCGTCTCGGTGCTGAGGTGCGTGATGAGGATGTCGAAGAGGTTGTCGGCGTCCACGTCGGCCAGGGCGATACCCATGTTGGCCTCGACGGCGCCCATGGCGTTGTAGGCCAGGCCCCGGGCGGCGGCCTCCTCGGTGAATGTGCCGTCGCGCTGGTTGATCAGCAGCCAGTTCACATGGCCGTCGTTGGCGATGAACAGGTCGGGCCATCGGTCGGCGTTAAAGTCGGCCGCGATCACGCCCAGACCGGGGCCGGGGAGTCGGCCGAGGCCGGCCCGCACGGTCACGTCCTCGAAGCGGGGCGCGCCGCCGGCGGCGCCGGTGTTGCGAAAGAGCCGCGAAACGGTGCCCGGGAAGCCCGATGGCCCGCAATAGGCCGGCTTGCCTTGGGGATCCTGGCACTTGGTGGTGGGCGAGTAATCGACATAGTTCACCACGATCAGATCCAGCCAGCCATCGCGGTCGTAGTCGAAGAACGCGGCCGAGGTGCCCCAGTGCGGATTGCTCAGGCCGGCCTGTGTGGTCACCTCGGCGAACTTGCCATTTCCCCGGTTGTGCAGGAGCCGGATGCCGTGGTACTCCGTGATCAGCACGTCCGTCCGGCCGTCGTTGTCCACGTCGCCCGCCGCCACGCCCATGCCCAGGCCGGGGAGGTCCAGACCGCTGCCCGCGCTGACGTTTTCGAACCGGCCCTCGGCGGTCTGGCGAAAGAGCTGGTGTTTGGAGGCCGAGTTGGTGCCGGCGTTCTGCAGGAGGAACAGGTCCATCCGGCCATCGTTGTCGAAGTCGAAAAGGGCCGCGCCCGATCCCACCGACTCGGGCATGAAGTAATTGCCCAACGGCCCGACATCGTGGACAAAGTGCAGCCCAACCTCATCCGTGATGTCTTTGACCCAGGCGACGCCGGCGGGTGGGAGAGGGGAGGAGGGCGGGCCGGCCTCGCGGCAGCCACTGCCGGCGAACATCGCCCCGGCAAGGAGGAGGGAGGCAAGAACCCCGCCGACGGCTTCTGTCCCGCTTCGAGGGGGCGAGGAGCGCGGCGAACCTCCGGGGTCCGCGCGAGGTTCGATACCAATCACAGCGCCAGTTCCCAGCCCTTGCGATACTCGCGGCGGATGAACGGCGCCGCCTCGGGCGCGTTGGGGGCGCGGAGGTTTCTGGCATCCCACTCGAGGCGCTTGCCGGTCCGCAACGCCACGTTGCCCAGCAGCACGGCTTCGGTCATCGGCCCAGCGTAGTCGAAGCCTGCCAGCGCCTTGCCCTCGCCCTTGCAGGCGGCGATCCACTCGTGATGGTGGGCGGCATCGTTGTCCTTGTCGCTGCCCGGCACGCGCGGCAGCGACTGCGGAATGCTGGCGAAGTCCTCCATTTTTCCGCCGCCCACAAAGCTGCCCTTGCCCCAGTAGTTCGGCACGTAAAGCGTCTCTTTGCTGCCAATCATGATGCAGCCGTTGCCGGGCAGTTTGTCCACCCGGGCCAGGGAAGGCTCGGGTTTTTTGCCGCCGTCATACCAGACCAGTTTCACCGCCGGTCGTCCGCCGCGCGCCGGGAACTGAAGGGTGATGATCGACCAGGCCGGAGCGGTTTCGGCGTTGACGCCCGAGGAGGTGGCCTCGATGGACACGGGGTCGCGCAGATCCAGGGCGAAGAAGGCCAGGTCCATGTTGTGGCAGCCCATGTCCCCGAGGGCGCCGGTGCCGAAGTCCCAGAACGCGCGCCATTTGAACGGCACGCAGTCCTCGTGGTAATCGCGCCACGGCGCCGGCCCCAGCCAAAGGTCCCAATCGAGATGGGCGGGTGCTGGTTTGGCGGGCGGGCGGCCGATGCCCTGGGGCCAGATGGGCCGGTCGGTCCAGATGTGAACCTCCCGCACATCGCCCAGCACGCCGGCGCGAATCAGTTCCACCAGCCGCCGCGAATCCGGCTCCGCGTGGCCCTGGTTGCCCATCTGGGTCACCACTTTCGACTGCGCCGCCAGCAGTGTGAGCTGGCGGGCCTCCCACACGGAGTGGGTGAGTGGCTTTTGCAAATACACGTGCTTGCCCATCTTCATGGCCATAACCGCCGGGTGGATGTGGGTGTGGTCGGGCGTGGAAATGGTGACGGCGTCGATGCTGCGCCCTTCCTTCTCCAGCATGACTCGGAAGTCCTTGAACGGCTTGGCTGCGGGGAACCGTTTGAAGGTGGGAGCGGCGTTGTTCTGGTCCACGTCGCACAAGGCGACGATGTTCTCAGCGGCACAATAGCCGATATCGACGGCGCCTTTGCCGCCGGCGCCGATGGCGGCGACGTTGAGGCGGTTGTTCGCCCCGAGCACATTGCGGGCGGAAATGAAGGGGAAAGCGAGGGCGCCCGCGCTGGCCGCGGTGCGAGCCAAAAATGCGCGGCGGTGGAGCGGCAGGGACGGAGTGGATCGTTTCATGGGTGAAATGCTGTGTGGCCATGAGAGTGGTTTGGGATGGGCCGGGATGTCAACCCTCGGTGCAGGCTGCCGGGGCGACCGGACGCAGCGGTCGCTTTCCGGACGGGAGCGCGGGTAGGACGGCTGTCCGTCCCCGCTGCCAACCGGCCAAAGACTGCCGGCCGTTCGCGGCGCGGGAACGACACTGTGCCCAGCCCGTGTCCGCACGATCTACGCCCTCGTCCCCAACCGCCACTTTCAGTCGCACCCGCAGCGATTGAAAGCGGCGAGATCCCGGCGAGGACGGTGAGCAAGCTGTGAACAAGCTGGTGGGAAGTTCCAATAACTCGGGATTGTCCCGACGCCAGGACCGGTCTTTTCTTGGGTGCTGAAACCGGAGGCATCCGAGTCGTGTGAGATCGTGCGGATTGTCCCGTCATGGGGACGTGCCGGGAATGGTGTTTTCATGACCTTATGAGCGAGGCTGAGAGGAAACGGAACCAGTCGCGGGCCATCATCACCAGTGCCTGCCAAATGCTGCGGCAGATGCGGCAGTGTGATTCGCCCATTGCCCGTGACCTGCGCGAGCCGGCCGCGGACACCTACATTCTGCTGCATGACGCCACGCGGATGTATTGCGAGGCCGTTAGCGAACAATGGGGCGAGAAGCAAAACGCCCGCTGGTCGCCCGCGTTGCCCGAGGTGCTTCTCTCCTATCCCGACCGCTGCGAAGAAACCCTGGCGCTGGTCGAGCAAAAGGATTTCCGCGAGATCAGCTATTTCCAGTTCGCCACCGGCTGAAAAAAGGGGTCCATCACAGGGATTTGATCTGGCGTGCAGCGCCGATCCCTTCCCGGCGCGCCGTAATGGCAACGGTTGGCAAGTGCGGCCAGCGCTCCTCCTTTCTCGCTCTTGACCGCGCGGACTTCACTCCCGTTTGTGGCCCGCGTGCCCGTCATGCGCGGGCCTTGGTGCTTGGTTCCCAATTGCGGAAGCGGCCGGGGAACCAGCCCTGACAGGATGACATGATCTGAACTTGCCAGCAGCATCGGTCTCGCGCTCATGAAGGGCACGGCCGCTTGAAACGATGATTCCCGCGAGCGATGTGCGCCTGCTCGCGAGTGCAGCCGGACGCCAAGGAGGTGTGAGCCGGCCTCGTCGGCGTGGCCGTGCAGTCTTCTCGGGGGCCGGGAATAAAGGTGTGCTTGGCACAGTGCTGGCTGTGCAACGGGCGATATGGTCAAACGGCTCGCGGATCGGCCGGCAGCCTACCCTCGAGTGAGGGGAATCGTCGGGTATCCGACCCGATCAAGCGGGGTTGTGCTCCCTTGCTTCCGAACGACACGACGACCTGCGCCTGCGTGTGCCGGGCCGCTGAGGTAGGGTCGCCAGCCTGTTTCGACCATCAACACAAGGGATTGAAATGGATCTAAACCAAGCGATTGAAAAGCACGCGGAATGGAAGCTGAAATTCCGTGCCGCCATCAGCAAGCAGGAGACGATGGACGCCGCGACCATCGCCCAAGACAATTGTTGCGAACTCGGCAAATGGCTGCATGGCGAGGCCAAATCCAGGTTTGGCGCCCTGAAGAGCTATGCCGAGTGCGTCTCCAAGCACGCTGAATTCCACACGGAGGCCAGCAAGGCGGCGCAAGCCATCAATGCACGGAAATAC